>JAJZHU010000156.1 GCA_021798375.1 Pseudomonadota bacterium
ACTTAAGAATCTTCTTTTTTGAAAAAAAGAAGCAAAAATTCATTCGTTTGGGCCGATCGCGGATGAAGCCGTTGGTGCCCATGGTACAGGCACCAACTTTGCGCCGTCTTAGAGCACGTTCGGATCAAGTTGAACCATATACGTGCGACGAACGTGCTCTAGCTTTTTGTTTTTACGCATGATTCACGCCTACGTGTTATTCAACCTGCGGCGATCATGCTCTAAAGCCGGTCGGTGAATTGCAGCATGATCTCATCGGCGTTGTAATTGTCGCTGCGCCAGTAATGATCGTAAACCGCATTGATCGACCAATTATTGCTGTTGCAGGCGCAGGAGATCAACTTGACCCCGCCGCCGGCATCGAATGTATTATCGGCGGTCCTCATCCCCGGTGTGGTGAAGGCCGGCGAACCGGGGGTGGCAAAGGTCGCGGTGTTGTCGAATGTCGGGTTGCTTAGTTCATGCAGCCATTTGAAATGCAGGCTGGGTTCCAATCCGCCGTTGCCATAGCTGAATTCGCGCGCCGCCTGGGCGCCCAGGCTGGATTCGAGGAAATCATAATGTTGCCCCCGCACGCGCAAATCGATCGCGCCCGCGCCGGTCTCGTTGTAACTGTCCAGATTGACGTGGGTGTATTGCAGCGAGGCGAGCGGCGTGATGGTGAATTGACCGGCATAGAAATTATAGCCGGTGTTGGCATAGCCGGTGATATCATGCCCGTCGTATTTGGCGTTGGCGGTGCGATTGACACCCGGAAATACGATGCTCCGGCTGCCGGTGTAATCGCTTAGGGCCATCGAGGCATCGCCATAAATAAACCACGGCCCGCTTTGGTGTCCGATATAGGCGGTGGCGCGATAGCTGTTGAACCTGGTGGTGTCGTTGAACTGGGCGCCATTGATGTCGCTGTGTGAATAGCCGATGCCCAGCCCGGCGTTGGTGTTGCGATCGAGCGGCACGTCATAGCTCAACATGGTGCCAAGGATTTGCGTGTTGTATTTCCCATAAGCGCCCTCGGCGCCCTGGTTGCCGAAATAGCCGAAGCCCTTCAGCGACCAACTGGCGCGTTCGTCATAGCCGCGGCAAGACGGGTCTGCGTTGCCGGGGCCGCTATTGTTGGCGGGCACGGCGCCATTGTTGTCGCACATGGCGGTGGCCGGGCGCGGCGTCCACAGATCCTGGAAGGCGCGGGCGCCCTGGAACGTGACCAACCCGGCCGCGGTGGCCGAGGTCGATGGTGAAAGCTGCGCCACGGCATTGACAACCCCGGACGGAGTCGAGATCGAATTGATGGCCGCCAGCACATTATTGAGATCAGGCGACGACGGTGTGTTCACCAACACGGGCACGATCGGGGTCACGATCGGCAGCGTGGGCGGCACCGGCACGCCGGGGGGAGGCGACAAGGGTGATGTCAATGGAGTGGCGGTGGTGGTGAGCGTGACCTGACCGTTGATGGTGCCGGCCAGTGGGACCGGGGCGAATTTATACAGCGGATTGGTGGGATCGGCGGTTGAGACCGATACCACGCTGCCGTTGGTGCCGCTTTGGGTGGCGATGACATTGAACTGGCTGCCGACCGGGATATAGCTCGTGGAGGGCACCGTCACATTGACCTGCAACGTCGGGCCCAGGTTGGTGGTGCCGGTCACGTTGACCTTGCCATAAAGCGTGGGGCTGGCCAGGGTTGTGTTGATGGTCCCCCCGGTGCCGGCGTTGGCGAGGGTCAGGGCGCCGCCGACGTTCAACGTGTTGGTGCCCAGCGAGAGCGCATAGGTATTGACGGCGCCGGTGATGGTGGCGGTGGACGCCGATAGATTGCTGCCGCCGGTGACATCGATGGCCTTCAGCCCGATGGCGCCGCCGGCAGCACCGTTCAGCACGCTGCCATTGGCCATCGATAACGTGCCGGTCTGCGATCCGGCGGTGGTGGTGAGGGCGCCGATCAGGGTGGAATTGGGGGCAAGATTGATGGTGCCGTCGGCGGCAAAATTGGTGGCGGTGATGTTGGTGGCGCCGTTGTTGAAATTAACCGCGCCCGTGCCGGTCACATTCAATGTTGTGGCATAGACCGCGCCTTGAAAGTTCAAAGCCGTCCCGGTGTTGCCTCCGGTTACATTAAGAAAGAACGGACCGCCCGGTTGGGTGGTGCCGATGGCGCCGTTCACGGTTGAACTGCTGTTGAACATGATGTTGGACGAACTGGAGGCATCGGTGGTGACCGCAGGCAAAAGAGGATTGGTGGGGTTGCGGTTGCTGGTGAAAATATCGGTCTCCGGTCCGCCGACCGTGCCCACCACCAAGGTTCCGGTACCCAGCGAGCCTGTCATGGCGACCCCGTTGAGTTGACCCGTGGCGCTGATGGGAATCTGCCCCGGACCGACGGCCGATTGAGTCTGTGCAAAAGCGGGTGCGCTCCAAACCAACATGGATGCGGCCGAAAGCAACAAGAGGCGCAAGCGGTTCATTTGACGATTCCTTTAAATTTATGCGCGCGCGGCGCCAGTGCACGGCCGCGCAGAGTCAGCATTGATGATATCGGCGGCCGGGGTAGCGTTGTTTCAGAGGCCGCGCTTATCGATGCCTCGATTGGGGGCGCACCGCCAGGATCGGAAATTACTCATGGTAATTTTACGCTGGTAGCTTAGCGAAGCACCCCAGGGTCGCGGGGTTGCAGACTGTCGTAGAGAATCATCTCGCGGCCTTCGTGAACATAGCTGCCGTATTCGACCATGCCGATGCCGCCCAGCACCATGCGGGAACCGAGATTATCGGCCCGCGCCACGGCGATGATGCGTTCGATGCCGGCGACATTATGGGCATAACCAAGCGCCGCCCCGGCGGCCTCGCGGGCCAGACCCCGGCCCCTGGCATCGGGCCAGACGGCAAAACGCAGCGCTATGCCAAGCCCATCCGGGCGGCGATGCACCCCGACCAGCCCTTGAAATTCGCCGTCTTCATAGGCACTCCACATGCCGGCGCCAGTCTCGCCCCAAAAGGCGATGTCGATGGCCAACTCCTCGATTGTCCGCACCGCCGTGCGTACGCCACCCAACATCACCGCGAACACGCGCGGATCCGCCTTCAATCTAATCAAATGCGGCAAATCCCCCACACTCACCGGCCGCAGCGCAAGCCGCGCCGTCCTTAGAAGCGCACGGTGCATGTGTCGATCGTTTCAAACGTGAGGGAGGGAAGGGAAGGCCAGGGCTCTGCCCTGGACCCGCTGGGGCCATTGGCCCCAGACCCCGCTACGACATTGGAGTGGGGGAGGGGGCAAAGCCCCCGCCTTGTCTTCCCCTTCCTCACCTTTGCAATGGCCGATACTTGATCCGGTGCGGTTCCACGGCGGCGGCGCCGAGGCGGCGTTTTTTGTCTTCTTCGTAGTCCTGGAAGTTGCCTTCGAACCATTCGACGTGGCTATCGCCTTCGAAGGCGAGGATATGGGTGGCGAGGCGATCAAGGAACCAGCGATCATGGGAGATGATCACCGCGCAGCCGGCGAATTCCAGCAGCGCGTCTTCGAGTGCGCGCAATGTATCGACGTCGAGATCGTTGGTCGGTTCATCGAGCAGCAGGACGTTGGATTCCAGCTTGAGCATTTTGGCGAGATGCACACGGTTGCGTTCACCGCCCGAAAGGATGCCGACGCGTTTTTGTTGATCGGAACCTTTGAAGTTGAAGGCGCCGACGTAGGCGCGCGAGGGGATGGCGCGTTTGCCCATATAGATCACGTCGGTGCCGCCGGCGATTTCTTCCCAGACGGTTTTGCTGTCGTCGAGGCTGTCGCGCGATTGATCGACATAGCCGAGTTTCACCGTGTCGCCGACGCGCAGCACGCCCGAATCCGGGGTTTCCTGGCCGGTGATCATGCGGAACAATGTGGTTTTGCCGGCCCCGTTGGGGCCGATCACGCCAACGATGCCGCCGGGTGGGAGTTTGAAGTTGAGATTTTCGATCAACAGCCGGTCGCCGAAGGATTTGTTGAGGTTTTGCGCCTCGATCACCGTGCCGCCCAGGCGCGGGCCGGGCTGGATGGCGATATCGGCCACATTGGTGGCGAGTTCCTGCGATTTGGCCAGCATTTCTTCGTAACGCTGGATACGCGCCTTGCTTTTGGATTGGCGGGCGCGGGCCGAGGTGCCGATCCATTCCTGTTCGGCGGCCAGCGCGCGTTGGCGCGAGGATTCTTCTTTTTCTTCCTGTTGCAGCCGCTTGCGCTTTTGCGCGAGCCACGAGGAATAGTTGCCCTCGAACGGATAACCGCGGCCACGCTCGATTTCCAGAATCCAGTTTGTAACGTTATCAAGGAAGTAGCGATCATGGGTGATGATCATCACGGTGCCGCGGAAATCGCGCAGCGTGTGTTCGAGCCAGGCGACGGATTCGGCGTCGAGATGGTTGGTGGGTTCGTCGAGCAGCAGCAGATCGGGCTTTTCGAGCAGCAGGCGGCACAGCGCCACGCGGCGGCGTTCACCACCCGAGAGCTTGGTGACATCGGATTCCGGCGGCGGGCAGCGCAGCGCGTCAAGCGCGATGTTGATGCGGCGATCAAGTTCCCAGCCGTCTTCGGCGTCGATTTTTTCCTGCAACTCGGCTTGTTCGGCCAGGAGGCTGTTCATCTCCTCGTCGTCCATCGGCTCGCAGAATTTTTCCGAAATTTCGTTAAAGCGGGCGAGCGCGGCCTTGAGCGGACCGAAGGCGAGGGCGACGTTTTCGCCGACGTTGCGGGTCGCATCGAGTTGCGGTTCTTGTTGCAGATAGCCGATGCGCACGCCCTCGGCGGCCCAGGCTTCGCCGCCATATTCGGTTTCGATGCCGGCCATGATCTTGAGCAGGGTGGATTTACCGGCGCCGTTGACACCCAAAACGCCGATCTTGACGCCGGGGAGAAAGGATAAAGTGATGCCTTTGAACACCTCGCGGCCGCCAGGATAGGCCTTGGTGACATCTTTCATGACATAGACGTATTGATAAGCGGCCATCGTGCGGTTTTCCTGGAGAACGTATCGGGCTTGTGTCAGCAGTGTTTAGGGCGCGGCGCCGCGGGCTGCAATGTCTTGTGTGGGAATGGGCGGAATAAGCCGGGAATGGCAGTCATGAAGGCGGTTTTCAGGAACGGCGCTTGATCGGGCGGCTCGTGCTTGCGCGGCGCATGATCTTGTGAGTTCCATCGCCCCGGCGTGGGGCGCCGTCCACACCCTCACCGTAAACTGTTACCATAACCCCCGATTGGAAGCTGCGCCGATGGGGGTAGAGGGTAAGAGGTGAAGAAGAAGGGAAGACGACGGTAAGGGGAGAGAACTGCAGTGCCATGATATGGCGGAGTTTTTATCATTCCATCGGCAGCGTCAGCAGATTGCGGAATAAAGTGGCGTGTATAAGCTTGCGCAACCATTTGTTGACCGGATCGGTATCCACCCGCTTGTGCCAATATTGAAAAATTTCGATCGTTGGCAGTGGAAAATCAGGAAGCAGTAACTTACCAAGCCCCAATTTCTCGGCCTGTTGTGCGAGAATTTCCGGCACTATTGCAAGCCGCATGGGGTGCAGCGCCACAAGGTAAGGCACAGACAACCAATGTGCTGATATATAGACAATATTGAGCTGTATATCGAGACGCAGCCGATTAACGCTGGAATTCTCCACCACGATGTGATCGCCCTGCGCAAAATTCTCCAGGTCGATCCTGTCCGATAAGGGATTCGCGCGATTGGCCAATACCACGAAGCGATGCTCGAATAATTTCTGCTGACAAACATCACCGCCAAAGCGCGCGGGGGCGGCGATTGCCATGTCAATTT
>JAJZHU010000157.1 GCA_021798375.1 Pseudomonadota bacterium
TCTTTCTTTCTTTTTCTTTCTTTTTCGATCCCCACCGATTTCAGCAATTCCGCCGGCCCAATGCCCGAACGCTGCAACAGGGCAGGGGAGCCATAGCTGCCGCAACAAACCAACACCTCGCGCCGGGCGCTCAAGATCTCTTTCACCCCGTCGTGAAAGAGATTGATCCCCGTGGCCCGCTTGCCTTCCATCCGGATCGAATCGACCAGTGCGCCGGTAACCACCTTCAGGTTGGAACGTCCCGATGCCGGTCGCAAATAGCCCGTCGCGGTCGATTCACGCCGCCCGTTGCGGATATTGGCCTGACGCACGCCAAACCCCTCGGAACTGGCGCCGTTGAAATCCTCGCACTGCGGATATTGCAATGATGCCGCCGCTGCCAGGAAACTATCCACCAGCGGGTTCACGTGATGATAGCTCGAAACCGCCATCGGTCCCTTGGTGCCGTGATAGACCGGATCGGTAAATTTGTTGTTGGCCTCGTTGCGGATGAAATAGGGCAACAGGTCTTGATAACCCCATCCCACATTGCCAAGCCGGGCCCAATTGTTGAAATCTTCCTGATTGCCCCGGAAATACACCATGCCGTTGAGCGAACTGGAACCGCCCAGCACCCGCCCGCGCGGCACATTGATCTGGCGATCGTTCAACGATGGCTGGGGCACGGTCTTATAGCCCCAATTCAACACCTTGTTGCCCACAATTCCCGCCACCCCGGCGGGGATCTTGATCAGCGGATGCGTGTCGCGCGGCCCCGCTTCCACCAGGCATACGCGCACGGCGGGATCTTCCGACAGACGATTGGCCAGGATGCACCCGGCCGAGCCCGCGCCCACGATCACATAGTCGAACATCTGATTGCTCTCGCTCATCTCAGCCCACTTTGCTCACAACGCCGTCAACCAGCGTAATTTCGGTCAGCCGCGGACCATTGTCATTCACACGCGAAGGACAGGTCTGCCCCTCACCCTGGATCACCATATAGGTATACGGCAAATTGCCTGAAATCATCAGCGCTTCGGGGAATTGCTCGATGGAGGCGAATTCCGCCGCCCATATGGAATAAAGTCCCATGAATATTTCCTTTTATTGTTCTCAACTCACGGCAACACAGCAGCAGGAGTCGCCCCGATCGACCATGTCCGCCCCCGGCAGCAGGCCGGCTGCCAGGCGCAATTCCTTGCTGGCGGTATCTAGTGCCGCGTGTGCAAAGCCCCCGCCATCTTGCAATCAGTCGATCGTCCCGTCGCTAAAATCATGGCGAGGACCATAGGCAGCGCCCCTTTGGCACGATCCTATCTTTCAGGTAGGGGGAGCTTGACCGCGGAGTTTCTAATTACCAGTCTATCGTTTGGGAAATGTTTAGGAAGGTCGCAGTGATGAGCAAATCGATAGAACAAATCGGCTTCTCGCCGGAACGCCTGGCGCGAGCCAGGAATTTTATCCAGGGTTACGTTGACAGAGGCAAGTTCTATGGCGCCGAATTGCTCGTCGCTCGCCATGGCGAGGTTGCGTTCCACGAAGCGATCGGCTGGCGCGACCCCGCGAACAAGGTGCCGCTCGAAAAAGGCGCCGTCTACAGCCCCTTCTCGGTCAGCAAGACCTTCACCAGCGTGCTCACCCTGAACGCGATCGAACGGGGCCTGTTCTCGCTCACCACCAAAGTCTCTGAAATCATTCCCGAATTCAAAGGCGGCCGGCGCGAAAACATCACCATCTATCAACTCCTTACGCACCAATCCGGCCTGCCGATGGTGTTCGTGCCGATCCCCGGCATGTATCTCGACGTGCTCGAGGATTTCATCGCCGCGATCTGCAAGACCGTGCATTGCGAAGCCGAACCCGGCGAGCAAGCCACCTATTCGCCCAGCGTGAACCACGCGCTGATGGGCGAATGCGTGCGCCGCACCGACCCGAAAAAGCGTTCTTTCCGTCAAATCGCCACCGAGGATCTGCTGATTCCGCTGGCCATGAAAGACAGCTCCGTGGGTCTGCGCAAAGACCTGCGCGCGCGTCACCTCAAGCCCGTCTGGCTGTTCGACAAGGGCGCGCTGAACCACCTCGGCCACAGCAATTATGGCTCCGATGGCGCGTTTGAAGAAGAAGATGCCGAAATGCCGTGGGTGGGCTATTCCACCACCGTGTCCGATCTGTTCCGACTGTCTGAAATGATCCGCCGCGGCGGTGAACTCGATGGCGTGCGCATCCTTTCGCCTGTCACCACAGCACAGATGCACATCAACCGTACCGGCGAGAAGATGAATCAACTGCACGGCAAAAACGCCATTCAGCGCGGTTGGGATCCGATGCCGGCCTATTCCGGCCTGGGTGTATTCCTGCGCGGCAGCGCGATGTGCCACCACCAATTCGGCACGCTCACCTCGCCCGAAACCTTTGGCCAGCACGGGCAGGGCAGCGCGCTTTACTGGGTCGATCCGGTGCACGATGTTTCTTTTGTCCATCTGTCGCACGGCGTGATGGCCGAAGGCGAAAGTATCGAACGCTTCCAACGCCTGTCGGACATCGTCATCACATCCGTGATCTAAGCCGGGGTTGATCTAACTTCGCCCATCCGGCTTGCGTGCAAACGCAAGCCGGATGCATGCTTGTTGCCACATCCCCCTATCTTTACATTTTTTTCCTATCTTTTTCGGCGCCCTTGCCGTGATGGCGCTTGATCCTGCCCCCATTGGTGCTAGCTTTGTCGGGCGAATCGCTTTTGCCCAATGGTTGGACAGCAACTGATCGCTCGGAAGACGAGGCACTACAGAAGGCCTCGCGAAAAATTGGCCGTGCGGCCGGTTGGGCGGCAAAACCCCCGGTGATGGCATAAAAAGACGACTCGGGAGATAGGCATTGGCACGCAATAACGGCTTCGCCGCCAGGTTGGGCTTAGAGCAATCGAAGATTCGCATCCCCCAGATCTCGGGCCGATATGTCGATCGCGCGCGCCTGAACCGTCGCCTCGATGCCATGATCCTGAAGGCCCGCGTCACGCTGGTGCAGGCGCCCGCCGGTTACGGCAAAACCAGCCTGCTGTCGCATTGGGCCGCGTCCCGCCCCCAGGGCTCGGTCGCCTGGGTCACCTTCGATGCCGCCGACCGCGATCCATTCATCTTTCTTTCCAACATCGTCAACGCCTTCCATCACGTCGGCTTTCATGTTGATGTCCATATCAAGAAATCCATCGAACAGCGGCATTTCTCCGCCCCCGAAGTATTGGCCGCCGCCCTGGCCGATTGTATTTTTACCGCGGAACACGAACTGCTGATGTGCCTCGACGACATCCATCTGTTGCGGGATTCTCCCTCGATCGAATGTCTGGCGATTCTGATCGAACACACGCCGGAGCATTTGAAGCTGGTCCTCAGCACCCGCGAAACCCCGGATATCCTCACCGGCCGCCTGCGCGCCTACGGGGCGCTGGCCGAACTCGGCCTCGATGATTTGCGTTTCGCCAGCGACGAGGTCGTGGCCTTTTTCCGTCACAGCGGCCCGCATGATCTCAATGAATCCGAGATCAACGTGATCGAGGAACGCACCGAAGGCTGGGCCGCCGGCCTGCGCCTCGCCAGCATGGTCCTGGACGGTGAACAACCGGATCGCGCTGAAATGCTCGCCAGCCTGTCGGGTGGCCGCCGCCAACTCGCCAGCTTCTTCGGCGAGGAAATTCTGGCGCGCCAACCGGCCGAACTGCAAGAATTCCTGCTGCAAACTTCGATCCTCGATCGTTTCTGCGCCGATCTCTGCACCGCCGTCAGCGGTGTCAAGGATGCGCAAAAATCGATCGACGAAGCCGAGGCCAAGGGCCTGTTCCTGATCCCGCTCGATCATTCCCGCAACTGGTATCGCTATCACCATCTGTTCGCGGGGTTCACCCAGAAGAAATTGCGCGAACGTCCGGTCGAAGAAGTGCAGGCCTTGCACCTGAAGGCGTGCAATTGGCTCTGCGGCGCGGGAATGCCGCTATCCGCCTTCGAGCACGCCCTCAGCGCCGGCCAGCCGGAGCGTGCCGGGCAAATTCTGGAAGATCAATGCGACGACCTGTTTACCGCCGGCAAACAACTCACCATGATGAGTTTGTCGGCGCGCCTGCCGCTCGAAGTCCGCAACAAATTCCCCATGGTCTTGCTGTCGATTGCCTGGCGTCTCACCGCCAACTGGAAGCTCGACCAAGCCGAAGATCTGCTAAGCGCCTGCCGCACCAGACTGGAAGAACTGCGCAACGATCCGGATTTCAGCAAAGATCAGCTCAACGTCATCGCGCATTACATCATGCACCGCGAAATGGTCGTTGCTCTGTTCCGCGATGATGTAGCCACCACCGAAAAATGCGCCGAAACGCTGCTGTTTCAGTTTCCAGCCGCCAAGCCTTACATCAAGGCCGCGATTTATCATCACTTCATGGATGCCGAACGGCTGCAATTCAAGTTGCGCGATATCGACCGCGTGGCCGCCCTGGCCCGCGAACAACTGGCCCTGGCGGGCAGCGACCATGCCAGGGTGTTTCACGCCTCGATCGTGGGGATCAGCTATTTTTTCGCCGGCCGCACGGATGAAGCAATCGCCGCACTCGAAAATGGCATCGCCCTCTATCGTCATCTCAAAGGCCACGCCGACAGCCTGTGCGCCGTGGCCGCCATGCCCCTCGGCATGGTGCTCTATGAACGCAACGATCTGGTCCGCACGCGCACTCTGATCGAACATTACTTCGTTCCGGCCACGATGCTGGGCCAGGTCGAACAACTTGTCTGCGGTTGGCTCACCCACGCGCGCATGTTGTGGCTGGATGGATCGCCCGATCAAGCCATCAGGGCGCTGCAAGACGCGCATCGTTTCGCCATCTCTCACGGCCTGGAACGCCTGAAATGCGTGGCCGACGCCGAAATGGTCCGGCTGATGCTGCGTTTGGGCCGCCTCGACGAAGCCACCCAGATCAGCAGCGAAATGGACAGCAGCGGCACCCCGGCGCCGCTGATGCCACGTAAAAACGTCACCGTACGTCTTTGTTTCTACGACATGACCTGGGTCCGCGTCGCCCTCGCCCACGGCAAAATCACCGAGGCCCTCAGCGTGATCCGCCACTGGCGCCGCTTGCTGGCGCCAACCCACGCCACGATGATTCTGGTTAAATGGGACATCCTGTTCGCCCTGGCGCTGTCCCTGGACGGCAAGCAAGCCGAGGCTCTGCGCGTGCTCGATCAAGCCGTCGCCCGCGCCGCCCCCGGCCGCTTCATCCGCACCTTCCTCGACGAAGGCCCGGTGATCGCCGGGATGATCGAACGCCTCTATCAAAGAACATCCCACGGCCAGATGGCAGGCTCGGCCTTTTGCGCTGAACTGCTGAAAAGCTTCTGCGACGAACAAGGCTATCGCCCGGAAAAGAACGAACAGGAATCCGAGGAAACCGGCATCCAGGGCGCCATGAGCCGGCGCGAACTGCAAGTGCTGAATCTGGCCGCATCACGCATCTCAAACCGCGAAATCGGCGAAACCCTCGGGCTCACCGAAGGGTCGGTCAAATGGTATCTGCAACAAATCTACGACAAAATCGGC
Source organism: Pseudomonadota bacterium (assembly GCA_021798375.1). Classification (GTDB taxonomy): domain Bacteria; phylum Pseudomonadota; class Alphaproteobacteria; order Acetobacterales; family Acetobacteraceae; genus JAJZHU01. The sequence continues at coordinate 5,557 of JAJZHU010000157.1, forward strand.
GTCCGCCGCCGCTCCGAAGCCGCCCGCAAGGCACGGCAATTGGGTTTGATCTCGTAAAGCGCCTCACCCATAACTAAAACCCATTGCCCCCCACGGCTTTTGCTCACTTCCATTCCGTCCCCCTCTTGCGCATAATTCCGGCACAAAAATAATCACTGCCCGGAGGACCAGAATGACAATCATGACCCGCGCGCTGTCTCCCGCCGAACAAGCCAATCTGGCGCTGGTACGCAACGTCTAT
>JAJZHU010000158.1 GCA_021798375.1 Pseudomonadota bacterium
TCTCACCTGCCGCCTCGCCGGGATAAAGCCGGTGCCGATGGTGCGTGTGGTGGCGGATAGCGGCTTGCGTACGCCGGTTACGTCGCGTTTGGTGCGTACAGCCGAAGATCACCCGGTTTGGTTGCTCTACAGGGCGGGAGCGGGGAGTTGCGATGCCCCCGGTGTATCGTTGTTGCCTGTCGCGGCGGACGAATCCGGGCTTGATATGGCACAGGCCTTGCGGACGCTCGCCGATCGCGGCATCACACGTTTGATGGTCGAAGGTGGCGGCGGGTTGGCGGCGTCGTTGCTGCGGGCCGATCTGGTCGATCGCATTGTGTGGTTTCACGCGCCGTCTGTCATGGGCGGCGACGGGGTTCCCGCCGTGCAGGGTTGGGGCGTGCGTGAGTTGGCTCAGTTGCGGAATTTTCGTCCCCTTGAACAACGGCGTCTGGGCGCCGATCTTTGCAGCGCATACGAAAGATAAGGCATGTTTACCGGTATCATCACGGCGATTGGCATTGTGCGGGAGGTCACCCCGGTGGGGGCGGGCCAGGATATGCGTTTGGTGATCGGTACGCCCTGGGACACCAGCAGCGTCGATATCGGCGCCTCGATCGCCTGCAGCGGCTGTTGCCTGACGGTGATTGATCGCGGCGCCGATTGGTTCGCGGTGCAGGTTTCAGCCGAATCCATCGCCAAAACCGCGATTGGCTCGTGGAAAACGGGCAGCCGGATCAATCTGGAACGCGCCATGAAACTGGGCGACGAACTGGGCGGGCATATTGTTTCCGGCCATGTCGATGGCACCGGCGTGCTGGTTGGGCGCAGCGGCGAAAATGCCTCGGTGCGGCTGGTTTTCCAAACCCCGTCCGATCTGGCCAAATTCATCGCCCCCAAGGGTTCGGTGGCCATCAACGGCGTGTCGCTGACCGTGAACGAAGTTGAAGGCGCCGAAACAGGGGGAACCCATTTTGGGGTGAATATCATCCCCCACACGGCCGAGCATACCAACCTGGGTGGTTTGGCGGTCGGCGATGCGGTCCATCTCGAAATTGACATGTTGGCGCGTTATGTGGCGCGTCTCTCGGAGTTCAAATGACCAATAATCCAACCGCAGCCCGGCTGCGCGAACATATCGCCAGCGTCGAAGAAATTCTCGAGGAAGCGCGTGCGGGCCGCATGTTCATTCTGGTGGATGACGAAGACCGCGAAAACGAAGGCGATCTGGTGATTCCGGCGCAATTCGCCACCCCCGAGGTGGTGAATTTCATGATCCGCCATGCCCGTGGTCTGGTGTGTCTGGCGCTGACCAAGGCCCGCGTCGAGCGGCTGGGACTGCCGGCGATGAGCCAAAATAACGCCGCACGGCACCAAACCGCTTTCACCGTTTCGATCGAAGCGCGCGACGGGGTGACGACCGGCATTTCAGCGCATGATCGCGCCCGCACCATCGCCGCCGCGATCAATCCCGATGGCTTGCCCACGGATATCGTCACCCCCGGCCATGTGTTTCCGCTGGCGGCGCAAGATGGCGGCACGCTGGTGCGCGCGGGCCACACCGAGGCTTCGGTGGATATCGCCCGTCTGGCTGGTCTGGCCGCCGCCGGTGTGATCTGCGAGGTGTTGAAAGACGATGGCAGCATGGCGCGTCTGCCGGACCTGGTGGAATTCGCCAAGCTGCATAATCTGAAACTCGGCACCATCGCCGACCTGATCGCCTATCGCCGCCGCACCGAGCGTTTGGTGAAAATGTCCGCCAGCGGGGTGATCCACAACACCGCCACCGGCGAGTGGAAGGTGAGCGTATTCATATCGCAACATGATCAGATGGAGCACATGGTTCTGACCAAGGGCAATGTGAATACCGAGGAACCCGTGCTGGTGCGGATGCACGCCATGGATCTGGTGCATGATCTGACCGTGGGGCCGCATTGGGACATGTTGCACGGCGCGATGGGAGTGATCCACGCGGCCGGCCGCGGCGTCATCGTGCTGCTGTGGGATCGTTCGGCCAATTCCCTGACCAAACGGGTCGAGGCGCTGGACGTGGCAACACCGCTCGAAACCGAATTGCGCCACTATGGCATCGGCGCGCAGATTTTGCGTGAAATCGGCGTGCGCAACATGATCCTGATCTCGAACCATTCGCGCCACATCGTCGGGCTCGAAGGCTATGGATTGAATGTGGTGGGCCAGCGCGGGCTGGATGCGGAGACCGAGCATTGAGCACGCAAGACGCGCCATTGCCGCACGCTCCGCGCATCGATGGCCTCCCGCCACACCTGTTGATCATTCGCGCGCCTTATTACCGCGATGTGGTTGACGGCATGACCAAAGGCGCCGAGGGCATTCTGGCCGAGGCGGGGGCGAGCTATCGGATCATCGATGTGGCCGGGGCGTTCGAGTTGCCGCAGGCCATTCGCATCGCGCTGCGCGGGCGGGTGAAATTCGATGGTTTCGTGGCGCTTGGTTGCGTTGTTAAGGGCGAGACCGATCATTATGATTTCATCTGCGCCGCTACCATGAACGGGCTGATGGACGTTGCCTTGCAATATGGCGTTGCCTTGGGCAGCGGTTTGCTGACCGTGGAGAATATCGGTCAGGCCGAGGCGCGTTCGGGGCGGGATGGCCACAACAAGGGCGCCGAGGCGACGGTCGCGGCCTTGGTGCAGATCAACGTCGCGCGACAATTGGGATCGGTATAATCATGGCGGGAAAACCAACGCCACGCGGGCGCACCGTTGCCCGCGTTGCCGCCGTGCAGGCGCTGTTTCAGCTCGATCAGACGGGCGACGCGCTGGACCAGGTGATCGACCAGTTCATCCGCCATCGCTTGAATCCGGTGTCGGAACAAACCCATGAAGATGGCCATCTGCCCGAAGCCGATGTGGCGCTGTTCAGCCAGATCGTGCGCGCCGCGGTGGCCAGGGCGGACCAACTCGACGCGCTGATCGTCGAGGCGCTGCCCGCCGAATGGCCGCTGGCAAGACTCGATGCGGTGTTGCGCAGCCTGTTGCGCGCCGGGGCGGCTGAACTCGCGCAAGCCGACGGTCCGCCGTCGCGGGTGATCATCAATGAATATCTCGACGTGGCGCACAGCTTTTTCTCGGGCGACGAGGCAAAGCTGGTGAACGGTCTGCTGGATAAGTTGGCGCATCAGTTGCGGGCGGATGAGTTTAAAAAATAAGCAAAGACTTTTGTCTGTTTTGGGGGCGCGGGCAAATGGAACTGGCAGGCGAATTCAAGCTGATCGACCAATATTTCAAACCCCTGACCGGGCCAGAAGCGCTTGGCCTGGCCGATGACGCGGCGGTTTTCGCGGCGTCTCCGGGCGAGGATGTCGTGATTTCCACCGACGCGATGGTGGAACACACGCATTTTCTGCCGGGGGCCGATGCCAGTCTGCTGGCGCGCAAGCTATTGCGGGTCAATTTGTCGGATCTTGCCGCCATGGGGGCGCGGCCCTTGGGGTATTTGCTCACCCTTTGCTTGCCGAAAACCATATCGGGCGATTGGTTGCGGGCGTTTGCCGATGGCCTGGCGCTGGACCAGGATATTTTCAAGCTGCGGCTTTGGGGCGGCGACACCACCAGCACGCGCGGGCCGATCGTGGCCTCAGTCACCATTTTGGGGGCGGTGGCGCAAGGGCAGGCGGTGCGCCGCAATGGGGCGAGGCCCGGCGATTTGGTTTATGTCACCGGCACCATCGGCGACGGGCTGTTGGGATTGGCCGCGGCGCTGGGCGAGATTGCCGATATGGACGGTTATTTGGCGGGCCGTTATCACCTGCCCACCCCGCGCAATGCCCTGATGCTGGCGGGGATCGCGGGTGCGGCGATGGACGTGTCCGATGGCTTGATCCAGGAATTGGAACATTTGGCGCGGGCGAGCTCGGTTACGATCACCGTGCGCGCCCAGGACGTGCCGCTGTCGCCCCAGGCGGAAAGATTCCGCGATCGTCTGCCGCGGTTGCTTTCCGGTGGCGATGATTACGAGTTGCTGCTCACCGTGCCCCCCGCGCGCGAAGCGGCGTTGTTGGAGCAGGCCAAGCGTGCCGGTGTGCCGGTCACCCGCGTTGGCTGGTGTGAAGCGGGCGAGCCGCGGGTGACCGTGCTGGATCAAACGGGCGCTGCCATGACGATTGCCGCCACGGGCTGGAGTCATTTTTAAAAAAATGGTCCGGCGCCTGCCGGGACTCGCGCGATTGCACGAGCGATTGTGCGAGTCTGATGCCTTTATTTAGTAGCAGCATTAAATTTCTCTACCGTATATTGTGTTGCCAATGGTCCGGGTCTAGGGTGTCTTGGTTGCGTGCCCGTAGAGTCGGGCGAGTGCACAAGCTGGTGCATCGCCCCTTCCTGCGGTAGTCTGCTGCGCCAGTGCGACGCATCATAGGCGGCGGTTTTTTGCGATTGCGGGTGGCCACCGAGAGGCCAACCTAAAGACAGGACATTTAGGATGGACATGATTGCCGAACCCACCAAGAAGCCCGCCCACGAGCGGATTGCTTCGATTTCGCGTCAGATCTGGGCGGACAAATACCGCCTTAAGCGCGCCGATGGCACGCCGGTCGATATCACCATCGAGGATACGTGGCGCCGCATCGCCACCGCGCTCGCCGCCGCCGAATCGCAGCCTGCCCTGTGGGAAGACCGCTTTTATACCGCGCTGGAGGATTTCAAGTTCCTGCCCGCCGGCCGCATCATCGCGGGTTCGGGCACCGACCGGCGCGTGACCTTGTTCAACTGCTTTGTCATGGGCGACATCGAGGACGATCTCGGCAGCATTTTCAGCCATCTGCGCGAGGCCGCGCTGACCATGCAGCAGGGCGGCGGCATCGGCTATGATTTCTCCACCCTGCGGCCCAAGGGGGCGGTGGTGAAGGGCGTCAGCGCCGATGCGTCCGGCCCGTTGTCGTTCATGGATGTGTGGGATTCGATGTGCCGCACCATCATGTCGGCCGGTTCGCGGCGCGGCGCGATGATGGCGACGTTGCGTTGCGATCATCCGGACATCGAGGCTTTCATCGCCGCCAAGCGCGAGCCCGGGCGGCTGCGCAACTTCAATCTTTCGGTGCTGATCACCGACGCCTTCATGGCGGCCGTCGATGCCGACGCTGATTGGCACCTGGTGTTTGGCGGCAAGACCTATCGCACCGTGCGCGCTCGCGCGCTGTGGGACAGCGTGATGCGCGCCACCTATGATTACGCCGAGCCGGGCGTGCTGTTCATCGATCGCATCAACAACCGCAACAATCTGCATTATTGCGAGACCATCCATTCCACCAATCCCTGCGCCGAACAGCCGCTGCCGCCCTACGGCGCCTGCCTGCTCGGTTCGATCAATCTGGCGACTTTGATCCGCGATCCGTTCACCCCCGCCGCTCATCTCGATGAAGATGCGCTGGTGGATCTGGTGGCCGTCGCGGTGCGCATGATGGACAACACCATCGATGTTTCCGGTTTCCCGCTGGAGGCGCAGCACCAGGAGGCCCTGGCAAAACGCCGCATTGGTTTGGGGCTGACCGGCCTTGCCGACGCGCTATTGATGACCGGCTTGCGCTATGGCTCCGAGGAGGCCGTGGTGGCGGCGGAACGCTGGGCCCGCCAGGTCAATCGCGCCGCCTATGTCGCCTCGGCCAATCTCGCCGCCGAAAAATCCCCGTTCCCGCTGTTCGATCGCGAGGCCTATCTGGCCGGCGAGACGGTGCGCGAACTCGATGGCGACGTGCGGGAACTGATTGGCGCGCATGGCATCCGCAACGCGCTGCTGACCTCCATCGCGCCGACCGGCACGATCTCGCTGTTCGCCGAC
>JAJZHU010000159.1 GCA_021798375.1 Pseudomonadota bacterium
AACGACTCAGATCCTCAAGAACCAAGCGTTCATCAGATGTCAGGGTAATCGGCGTCGCAGAAGGAATGTCTTTCATCCCAACCTTGAATCACGACTCACAGTCTAATGATAGTGGGTACTAGCCCCGCCGTCATTGCGAGTTCTTGCGCGGCAATCCATCTTTCTTTCTTTTGCGGTCAGGAAAAAAGCGAAAATGGATTGCTTCGCAAGGGTTCGCATGACGACGTCACAAGGGTCAGTCTCTACGCGGTCTGGTATTATCGATTTTATTTCCCCTGCAAACACCAACTACCCTCGTCCGGCAATCCTTTGGCGGTAAGATAACGCCTCCGCCACATGCGGCCTTTTCACATTTTCGCTGTCGGCCAGATCGGCGATGGTGCGCGCCACGCGCAGCGCGCGGGTGAATCCGCGCGGCGATAATCTCAACCGCTCGGCGGCTTGTTCGGCCAGATTGCGCGCTTCGATGTCCAAACACAGGTCGCCCGGTGCCGCTTCGATGTTGGATTCCGGGCCGCCATTTTCGGCGCGTTGGGTTTGCCAGGCGCGGGCGCGTTCGACGCGGGCGGCGACGGTGGCGCTGGATTCGCCGGCCGGTGCGCGTGACAGGGCGGTGGGCGGCACGGGTTGCACCTGCACGGTCAGATCGATGCGGTCGAGCAGCGGGCCGCTGAGCCGCGACAGATAATCCCCGCCGCAAGCAGGGGCACGGTTGCAGTCGCGCCCTGTGCCGTCGGCCAGATAGCCGCAGCGGCAGGGATTCATCGCCGCGATCAGTTGAAACCGGGCCGGATAGGTGATGTGGGCCATGGCGCGGGCGACGGTGGTGCGGCCGGTTTCCAACGGTTGGCGCAGGCTTTCCAGCACGGGGCGGGGAAATTCGGGCAGTTCGTCCAAAAACAACACGCCGCGATGCGACAGCGAGACCTCGCCCGGCTTGGCGCGTTGCCCGCCGCCGATCAGCGCCGCCTGGCTGGCGGTGTGGTGCGGTTCGCGGAAGGGCGGACGGCGCACCAATTGCCCATCGATCAGCATCCCGGCCACGCTGTGGACCATGGAGACTTCCAGCGCGTGGCCGGGTGAAAGATCGGGCAGCAAGCCGGGCAGACGTGCCGCCAGCATCGATTTCCCCGCGCCGGGCGGACCGACCATCAGCAGATTATGGCCACCCGCGGCGGCGATTTCCAGCGCCCGTTTGGCCGCCTCCATGCCTTTGACATCTTTCATGTCGGGGCCGGGAATGATTGGATTGGGGGCAGGCGGCGAGGGCGGCGAAAGCACCTGGGTGCCCTTGAAATGATTGATCAGCGACAACAGATCGGGTGCCGCCAGCACCTCGATCCGCCCGGCCCAGGCGGCTTCGGCGCCTTGGGATTGCGGGCAGATCAGCCCCAGATCGCGGTTCGATGCGGCGATGGCGGCGGGCAACACCCCGGCCACCGGATGCAACACGCCGTCGAGCGACAACTCGCCCAAGGCGGCAAATCCCGCCATTTCCTCGCGCGGCAACACATCCATGGCGGCCAGCAGGCCAAGCGCGATGGGCAGATCGAAATGACTGCCCTCTTTGAGCAGATCGGCCGGGGCGAGATTGACCAGAATGCGCCGGTTGGGCAGGGCGAGCCCCATGGAATGCAGCGCCGCCCGCACCCGTTCGCGCGCCTCGCCCACCGCTTTGTCCGGCAGGCCCACCACCAGAAAGGCGGGCATTCCGGCGGCGAGCTGCACCTGAACCTCGACCGAAATGGCATCGATCCCGGCGAACGCGAATGATGCTACTCGGGCGATGCTCATAAAAGACCTGAACTAAGAATTAAATCATCGGATGCCGGGCGGATGGTATAATATTATCTATAGATAAAGGATCGGGTGTTAAGAGTCTTGGTTTTTTATTCAATTTTCAACCCAGCTAAGTCCTTCGCGGCCATGGATAAAGCCGTTGATGAAAGGCACCTCGGCGGTGAGGGTTTTTAGCTTGTCGAGGGCTTCGGCGGCGGTGGATTTTTTATCCAGCACAGCGCGATACAAGGCGGCGACCCGCACCATATCGACGTCCTGAGGCGAAAGCCGGAAGTGGCTGACCCCCATCCCTTGCAACCGGCCCAGTTCATTGAGCAGCACGCCATAGCCATGCGACATTGTCTGCGTGCCATTGACGGTCAGGATGGGTTGCCCATCGATGGTGTCGGCGGGCAGGCCATCGGCGTCGAGGCCGCAAACAAACTGGCAGCTATCGCGGGTAAGGCCGTGCGAACGGGCGTGGTAACAGCGCATGGCGACAGACAAAGGCTGCCGGCCGAAAACCATCACTTCGGTTTCGATCGCGCTGGCCTTGGCCGCGATGATGCCGATGGCGGCGGCGGACGCTTCCACGGCCAAAACAATGCGTTTGGCGCCGTTGCGGACCAGAAAATCGCAGGTGGTTTCGTTGAAAACATTGATAAAGGGGCCGATGACGTGCGGGCTTCCCTTCAAGCTTTGCAAAGAGGCCACATCATTGGCTTCGATCAGTTGTTCATATCCGATGTTGGCCTTGATGGCGTTCATTTCACGCTCCGACGTGACCAGTGCCAGGGTGGAGCGCACAACTTCCTTGCCCGCGGCGTTAAGTCTATCGACGATCTCGGGAAGGTGATCCTCGAACGACGATTCGCGCTTCGAGCAGACGACCTCGCCCACATAAACGCAATCGACATCCGCTTCATCGGCGATGCGGAAATAGAAATCGCGGCGTTTTTCCACGGACCAGTTAAAAAAGAGCGGGCCGATCGTTAGGTTGCTTGCCTTTTTTCCAATTGTCATCGCACCGCTTACCTCCAGCCTGTTTTATAGGCGCCGAATGTTTCGTGCCCGCCTTCGGCGACGCTTTTTAAATCATTGGCCGCCACCGAGACCGCACCGCCCGCCAGATCGTCGAGTGCTTTGCGGAACGTGCCGACAACCTGAGCGACATAAGCACGGCTGCGTTGGCGGCCCTCGATTTTCAGGGCGGTCACGCCTGCGGCTTTAAGCTGGGGCAGGATGTCGATGGCGTTGAGGCCGATCGGTTCCTCGAACAAATAAGACGCGCGGTCATGGGTTACATAACGTCCCTTGCAGGGCGTGGGGTAGGCCGCGGGCTCGTCTTTGGCGAACTCGTTCAAGGCGACGTTGCCCAGATAGGATTTCATGCAGCCGCCGTCTTCTTTATAGACGACATGGCTGGCGGGTGCGCAGGCGCCTTCGCTGGTGGGGGAAATTCCCGTCATGTAGGACGACAGAAAACAGCGTCCTTCCGACATCGGACCGACGCTGCCGAAGGCGAACACTTCGGTTTCTATGCCGGTTTGTTCGATCAGCGCCGCGACATCCTCGATCGACAGAACGCGCGGCAAAACCACGCGCTTGATGTCGAAATTGTCGCGGTAGAACATGATCGACATGGGATTGGCGGCCGAGGCCTGGACGGAAAGATGCCGCCGCAACTTGGGATGATGGCGCGTGGCGTAATCGAGCACGCCGATATCGGCCAGGATGACGGCGTCGGCTCCCGCTTCGGCGGCGGCGTCCACGGCCCGGTGCCAGGGTTCTTCGTCGCCGGCGCGGGGAAATGTGTTGATGGCGACCAGAACCTGGCGGCCGCGTGCGTGGGCATAGGCGACGCCCTCGATCATTTCCTTGCGGTCGAAATTAAGGCCGGGATAGTTGCGGGCGTTGGTGCAATCGCGAAAGCCGCAGTAAACCGTGTCGGCGCCGGCGGTGATGGCCGCGCGCAAGGCGGCCGGCGTTCCGGCGGGGCAGACAAGTTCGAGATATGAAGAAGTCATTGGGCGGCGGCTTCCGTTCGTTTCTGGCGGGTCTCAAATTTGGCGAGGCGTGTTTTCAACGCCTGGACTTCGTTGCGGAGTTCGTCGCGTTCATGTTGGACATTCTGCCAATCGGCCGAGGGCGGGTGGCTCTCCTCGTAAATATTGGCCAGACGCTGATTGATGCGCTGTGCGGCATTGTTCAGAATCGACACCATCTTGCGCGCGGGCCCCCCAAACGGGCCGCTCATGGCGGTGATGTCGTCGAGCAGATTGATTTCTTCACGGTCGAGCGTGTTGCGCAGGCCGACGATGACGGCGGTGTCGCCGGTGATTTCGATGTCGCGCGAAAAGAACAGCATGTCGCTGTCGATGCGGCCTTCGAGCAAATTGAGCAGAGCCTCCAGCTTGCCTTTGATGCAAGCGTCGCTGACGGGGTTTTGTGGCTTTGCCAAGGACAAAGATGTGGGGCCTTGGCCGAATCTCAGGACAAATTGATGCGGCAGGTCGGAAGGTTTCACACAGATAACGGCGCTGTCCAGCAGGGCCAGATTGCTGAACAGGCTGGGATGGCTGTGACGCATGCGCCGCATCAGCAGATCGATCATACGTTGCAGCAATGGCGCAGGTACGATCCGCATCGCCGCTCGGGCAAGGGGAACAGGTAATTGATCAAGTGTCATGCGGGTTAAGGACTCGGTTGGCGCGCGCGATTTGGGTCATAAAAAGGGAGTGTATAGTCCCTTAAGCGGTCCCACCGGCCATGATCTGGGTCAAATGGACCGCCGGTTTTTCCGCGCGCCACGAACTGCCCGGTGATCACGGGCATCAATCGTCCGTTACGATTTCCACCCGCCGCCCAATGCCTTGATCAGTTGCACGCTGGTCTGATAGCGGCGGGCCTCGATCGTCGTTAAGGCAAGCCTTGCCTGCAGCGCCGAGGTTTGCGGGATCAGTACGTCGAGATAGGTGTTGGCCCCGGCGTGATACAGATTTTGCGCCTGGCTCAGTGCCTGGTCCTCGGCTTTGGCGGCGGCGGCGGCGGTGGTTTGTTCCTCGGCCAATTGTTGTTGCGCCACCAGATTATCCTCCACGTCGCGCAATGCCCCCAACACCGAGCCGCGGTAATTGGCGATCGCCTCGTCGCGCTGGGCGCGGGCGGTGGCGTTGGCGGCGTTGATCGCGCCACCGTCGAACAAGGGTTGCAGGGCGGCGGGGCCGAGCGACCAGATCCGGCTGGGGGTGTTGAACAGATCGGCCACCGAGGCGCTTTGGCCGCCCAGCATGGCGCCGAGGCTGATGGTGGGGAAATAGGCGGCCCTGGCGACGCCGATGTTGGCGTTGGCGGCGATCACCCGGCGTTCGGCGGCGGCCACATCGGGGCGGCGTTGCAGCAGATCGGCCGGGACGCCGGGGTCGATCGCGGGGATTGCGGTGCTTACCGCGAGGGGCATGGACGCGATGGTGAATTGGGCCGCCGAGGCGCCGACGAGGATGGCGATGGCATGTTCCATCGCCGCGCGTTGCAAATGCTCGTCGGCGTCCAGGGTTTGCGCGCTTGCCAGTGCTGCCTGCGATTGGTCGAGGTCGCCTTCGGTGGCATCGCCGCCGTTGTAACGGTTTTGCACGATCTCCAGCGCCTTGCGATCGGCGGCGATGGTTTGATCGAGCACGTCGATGGCGCTGTCGTCGCCGCGCAGCGTGAAATAATCGGCGGCCAATTCAGCGTGGCTATCGAGATCCATGGTGGCGAGGTCGGCGGCGCTGGCGGCGGCGGTGGCGCGTGCCTGGGCCACGCTGTTGCGCACCCGGCCCCACAGATCCAGTTCATAGGTGAAATCGGCGCCGATGATGGCGTTGTTATAAGGGTTGTTGGGGAAGACATTGGCGGTGGATTTTGAAGTTTGGTTGCGGGTGAAGCCGGCATTGGCGGTGACGTTGGGCAATTCCGCCGCCCTGGCCGAATGCACCGCCGCCCGCGCCTCGTCACACCCCCCGCCCGCCCCC
>JAJZHU010000160.1 GCA_021798375.1 Pseudomonadota bacterium
TTTTGGTTGCCATGTCTGGCGGCGTGGACAGCAGCACGGTTGCCGGGCTGCTGCACGAGGCCGGTCACGAGGTGATCGGGGCCACATTGCTGTTATACGATCACGGTTCGGCGGTGGGCCGCAAGGGAACCTGCTGCGCCGGGCAGGACATTCACGACGCCAAAAACGTCGCGGCGCATCTGGGCATTCCGCATTATGTGATCGACGCCGAGGAGCGGTTTCGCCAAAGCGTGATCGATAATTTCGCCGACAGCTATGCTTTGGGCGAGACGCCGGTGCCGTGCGTGCGTTGCAATCAAAGCGTGAAATTCGGCGATTTGCTTGATCTGGCGGCCGATCTGGGCTGCGAGGCGATGGCCACCGGCCATTATGTGCAGCGCATCGATGGACCGGGCGGCCCGGAAATGCACCGTGCGGTGGATCCGGCGCGCGATCAGAGCTGGTTCCTGTTCGCCACCACCCGCGATCAATTGGCGCGCTCGCTGTTTCCGCTGGGGGCGATGCGCACCAAGGACGAGGTGCGGGCCCACGCGGCGCGTCTGGGCATCGAGGTGGCGCAAAAGCCGGACAGCCAGGATATTTGTTTTGTGCCGCAGGGGTCTTACGCCGATCTGGTGGCCAAATTACGTCCCGAATCCGCAGCACCCGGCGAGATCGTCGATCTCGCCGGGCAGGTGCTCGACACCCACAAAGGGGTGGGCGGTTACACCGTGGGCCAGGGCAAGCGGCTGGGGCGGGCCAGCGGGTTGGAAGAATCGCGCAATATCGTCGTGGCGCTCGACCCCACCACGCGCCGGGTGATCGTGGGGCCGCGCCGAACCGGGGCCACCGAGGTGTATCTGCGCGAGTTGAACTGGCTGATCGATCCCCCCCGCGAGCCTGTGGCGGTGCGGGTGAAGCTGCGGGCGCGGGAAGAACCGCAGCCGGCGAGCGTGGTGGCGACCGAGGATGGCGCGCTGGTGCGGCTGGAAGTGGCGGCATTGGCAGCACCCGGTCAGGCCTGCGTGTTTTACGACGGCGAGCGGATTTTGGGCGGCGGCTTTATCCGCAAGCCATAAAAGCCGGGTTTTGGGGCGGTCCGGCCAAAAACAATTGATATTTTAGCGAGTTGGATCAATTTCACGGATGCCGGTTTGGGCGTAAGAATTCAACGCTAGAGTGCGTCATGGTGAGGTTGAATCGGATTTACCGCCACGACGAACTCTAGCTCTTTGATTGAACGAGCCGATTTTCCGGATCGGCTCTAACAAACGCAGGAGGCATTTTTATGGTCACCAATGTTGGTGGTATCGACCGTGTGTTGCGCATTGCGATTGGGTTGGGGTTGATTGTGGCCACGTTGCTGCATTATCTGCCGGTGTGGGGCTGGATCGGCGTGGTGCCGTTGGTCACAGGCGTGGTTGGCTGGTGCCCGGCTTATACGTTGCTTGGCGTTAAAACCTGCAAACGCGGCAGCCCGACCTGATAAAGTCTTTCGCTTTATTTTTCTTCACGCCATCCGCCCGATCACCGATTTGCGCAGGTCTTCTTCGATCAGTTGCACATCGGCGCCCGAGGTGTTGGCGATTTCGGCTTTCCAATCCAGCGTATCGGGCACGCCCGATGGATTGGAGCGCAGCAGTTCGCGTTTGAGAAACGGGTAGCCGGCGCGCAGCAACTGGCGCCACAGGTCGGCGGTGGGGTTGAGCTTGTAGCCTTGCTCCATCGCGTGCGTCACGCTGTGGCGTTGGCGCAGCCGCAGGCGGATATAGGGCGTGGCGCCGCGGTTGGCGATGCGGTTGATGGGATCGTGCAGTTTGAGCAGGTCTTGATAAGGATAGAGCGCCGCGCATTTGAAACCGGCCTTTTGCAGCACGCCGGTGATTTTCAATTCGCCGTTGCTGATCGCCCAGGATTTCGATGTTGCCGGGCGCACGCTCCGCCAGAAATCGCGCCAGGCCTGGCTGCGCAGCACGCGGCGCGAAAAGGCGATGAAGTAGGATTGCATGTGGTAATTGCGTTGCTCGCTGTCGGTCATACCCCAGACATCGATATGCGAAAAATCCATGCGGGCCAGGAGCGGGCCGAGCGGGGTGAGCGGGCCATAGACGCTGTCGTTGACGATGGCCAGCCAGTGGAGTTGATCGAGCGAGCCTTTGAGATATGCCAGCCCTTCGCGCCAGGCGCCGAAATCATAACCGCGATTGCGGCGCACGATGATGCCCATGCACAGGGGCTTGAGGCTTTCGATGGCCTCGGGTTGCAACTTGCCGCTGTTGGAGACGAACAGGATCGAGGTTTCGGCCGCCCGCAGCGCGCGTAGATACTCCAAAACATAGGGGCGCACCTCGCCTTTTTTGTCGAAATGCACGAATACCACCACGCGCTCGCCGCACTGCACAGGTGTTTCGGGCCACACATAGCGGGCTTGCAGGGGGGAGCGCGGCAGGCTCATCGTTATGCTGAACAACTCGCGACCGCGCTTTGCGGCTTTGCGCAACAGAAAATAGCCATCGATCAGCGGGGTGAACCAACTGGTCCAGGCGCGGCGGCGTTCCTTGAGATTGGCGGTGAGGTCCTTTTCGATCAGCGTGATGTCGCAGGTTGGGATGTCTTCCAACATATCGACCCAGTCAAACAGATCCTGCACCAGATCGGGGTTGGAGCGCAGCAATTGGCGCGAGAAATAAGGGCAGCCGATCTGCAGCAATTGCCGCCATAATTGCTGCGTGACGTCGAAGGGCTTGTGGCTGGCGATGAAGGCATCGATTTTCTGCAGTTGCACATAGCGAAAGCGTGGCCGCAGCCCGTCCGGCTCGCCCTCTTCCAGCGGCGTGCGATCGACCAAATCGCACAATTCCTCCTTGGTGAAGATCGGCTGCATCCGCAACCCGGCTTTGATCATGGTTTGCGAAAAGCCGATCTCGCCGTGGCGGAACAGCCAGCGGGCGGAGCGCAACGGTAGGACGCCGGACCAGAATTTGGCCCAGGCTTTGGTGCCCATGATTGTGGGATTGATGGCCAGAAAATAGCTTTGCAGATGCCAGCGCGTCTGCCAGCTATCCGTCAGGCTCCAAATGTCCGCCTTGGTGAAATCCAGCTTCGCCAGCAGCGGTTCCAGCGGGGTGAGCGGGCCATAGCGGCTGTCGTCGATCAACAGCAGCATCGAAAGATTGGCGTTGTCGCCAAGATAGCGTAACGCTTCGCGCCAGGCGCCCCATTTGCCGCCCCAGTTTTTGCGCACCAACAGCGCATCGCACAGCGGACGAAGCTCTTTCAGTGATTTTTCCTCGATCTCGCCGGCGTTGGAGACGAACAGGATCCGGAAGCCCTGCGCGCGCAGGGCGGCGAGATGCGCCAGCACATAGGCGCCGACGCGGTTCAGCGGATCGTGATGCGCGAAGATCGCCAATTTGCCCTTGAATTCAGGGGTTCGCGCCGGAATTTGCCAGGTGGTTTGCCATGGCGAGCGCAACATCGCCACCCCGCAAGCAATCGCATCGGCAATATATTCTGCCGTGCGGCCAATGGCTTGGAGCCATGGGCGGAGGCGGGCCAGGGGCCAGGCGAGGAATTTTGGTAACGGGCGGGCCATAAAGCTTTTCTTCGCTGTGCGGCGCTCATAGTCGGTTGTTTCAGGCGTGGCTTCAAGAGGGGAGAGCGGGCGTTTGAGCCAAAAGCAGGGCGGGTTTGCAAAGGCAAAACTTGCCCCCGCGCCGCAAAGCCATTAGCAACGCCGCACAATCGCGTATCCTTAGTTGTGCGCCGAAGATCAGGAGTGTTTTTGATGGCTGTTGTTGGGGGTTATCGGGTTGCGGTGGTGGGCGCCACGGGGGCGGTTGGCCGCGAGATGATCAAGACTCTCGTCGAGCGCCAATTCCCGGCGAGCGAAGTGGTGGCGTTGGCGTCTGGCCGTTCGACCGGCAGCGAAATTTCGTTTGGCGACAAAAAGATCCTCACCGTTAAAAACCTGGAGACGTTCGATTTCACCGGGTGGGATATCGGCCTGTTCAGCCCCGGCGCGTCGGTTTCCGCCATCCATGCCCCGCGCGCGGCCGCGGCCGGTTGCGTGGTGATCGATAATACCAGCCATTTCCGCATGGAAAACGATATCCCGCTGGTGGTGCCCGAAGTGAACCCCGAGGCTTTGGATGGTTTCGCCAAACGCGGCATCATCGCCAACCCGAATTGCAGCACCATCCAGATGGTGGTGGCGCTGAAACCCCTGCATGATCGGTTCAGGATCAAGCGCGTGGTGGTCAGCACCTATCAATCCGTGTCGGGCGCCGGCAAGGAAGGCATGGATGAATTGTTCAACCATACCAAGGCCTTGTTCGTGAACGATCCCAACAAGGCCGAGATCTTCACCAAGGAAATCGCCTTTAATTGTATCCCGCACATCGATAAATTCATGGACGACGGCTCGACCAAGGAAGAATGGAAGATGGTCGTCGAGACCAAGAAAATTCTCGATCCCGCCATCGATGTGTTCGCCACCGCCGTGCGCGTGCCGGTGTTCATCGGCCATGGCGAAGCCGTGACCGTGGAATTTGAAAATCCCGTCACCGCATCCGAAGCGCGGGCCATCTTGCGCGCCGCCCCCGGCGTTGTGGTGATCGATAAACACGACGACGGCGGATACGCCACGCAGATCGATTGCGTGGGCGAAGACGCCGTGTTCGTAAGCCGCATTCGCAAAGACCCCACCGTCCCCCACGGCCTCGGCTTTTGGTGCGTGTCCGATAACCTCCGCAAAGGCGCCGCCCTCAACGCCGTCCAAATCGCCGAAACCATGATCGCGCGCGGATTGTTGCGGAAGTAATTCGGGGTTCAGGGAAGGGGAAGGCAAAACCCCTGCCTTGCCTTCTTCTTTCCCTAAACCGTGAATTGCTCCGCGATAATCCGTTCGGACAGGCCTTGGTCGGGGTCGAACAGGAGGGTGACGCCGACGTTGCGGTCTTCGCTGACGCCGACGGAGAGGACGTCGCGGACTTCGGTGCTGTCGGCCACGGCGGCGACGGGGCGTTTGTCGCTTTCGAGTATTTCAAACAGGATTTCGGCCGAGGCCGGCAGCAGGGCGCCGCGCCAGCGGCGGGGGCGGAAGGCGCTGATGGGGGTGAGCGGGAGGAGATTGGCCGAAAGCGGCACGATCGGGCCGTGGGCCGAGAGGTTGTAGGCGGTGGATCCGGCGGGGGTGCTGATAAGCACGCCGTCGCAGATGAGTTCTTCGAGCCGGACACGGCCATCGACCGAGACGCGGATTTTGGCGGCCTGGCGGGCTTCGCGCAGCAGGCTGACTTCGTTGAGGGCGAGCGCTTCTTCCACCGCGCCCGAGCGGGTGATGGCGTGCATTCGCAATGGGTGGATGGTGGCGGCTTGCGCGCTGGCCAGCCGTTCGGGCAGGTCGGTGGCGTTGTAGGGGTTCATCATAAAGCCGACCGAGCCGCAATTCATGCCGTAAACGGGGGCGGTGCGGACCAGCATGAGGTGGAGGGTTTCGAGCATGAAGCCATCACCGCCGAGGGCGACGACGAAATCGGCTTCGGAGAGTTTGCAATCGCCGTAGAGCGCGGTGAGTTCGGCCAGGGCGCTTTGGGCCAGATCGGCCGAGGAGGCGCGGAAGGCGATTTTGGGAGATGTCATGGCAGGCGATGATGCTGGGCGACCGGCATATCGGCGCGGACGCGGGCGGTGACGGCGGGATCGATGCTGCCGGTGACAACGGTTTGCCCATCCGAGGCGCGGGCGGTGACGTGGCCCCAGGGATCGACGAT
>JAJZHU010000161.1 GCA_021798375.1 Pseudomonadota bacterium
GATGGCGGGATTGGCCGGGTTTTCGAACTGCTGTAGCAGCACATAGCGATCGGGGTCGGATGCCTGGATTTCCTCGGCCTTGGCGATGGCGCCGTTCATGCCCTTGGCGCCTTCGGTGAGCACGAGCGTGGCCCCGAACGCGACCAGCAGTTTGCGCCGCTCGATGCTCATGGTTTCGGGCATGGTGAGCGTGAGTGGAATCCCGCGCGCGGCGGCGACGAAGGCGAGCGCGATGCCGGTGTTGCCGCTGGTGGGCTCGACCAGTTCCTTGCCCGGTCCCAGCAACCCGCGCTGTTCCGCGTCCCAGATCATCGCGGCGCCGATGCGGCATTTGACCGAATAAGCGGGATTGCGCCCTTCGATCTTGGCCAAAACAACGGCGCCGGCGCCCTCGGTGATGCGGTTGAGCCGGATCAGCGGCGTGTTGCCGATGGAAAGAGAGTTGTCTTTATACCAATGTGACATGATCGCTTCCTTGTGTGCTGGTTTTGTAATCCGGTTGGACGGTAAGCGGAACAATAGAATAGCCAGCGCGACGGTTTTGAGCCATCCGAATTTCGCCTCTGCCGCGGCAATTTGGAATGGCGCGGTTGCTTGATCGCCCCGTGCCACGGGAGGCAACGGGGCATATACCAACCGCGCGACAGGGCAGAAATTGGAGACCTAAGTTGATAAACCATGGACGAATCGCTTGTGAGAAACTGCGTTCCAAGCTGATGAGCGCCGAAGAGGCGGCGAAATTGATCACCTCGGGCAGCACCATCGGCATGAGCGGCTTTACCGGATCGGGTTATCCCAAGGCGGTTCCCATGGCGTTGGCGGCGCGGATCGAGGCCGAACACAAGGCCGGCAATCCTTTTCGTGTGCGCATCTGGACCGGGGCTTCCACCGGGCCTGAACTCGACGGCGCTCTGGCCCGCGCCGACGGCATCGAATTCCGTTTGCCGTTCAACTCGGATCCCACCGCGCGCGATCGGATCAATCGTGGCGAGATGGAATATTTCGACATGCATCTAAGCCAGGTCGCGCCGATGGCATGGCAGGGGTTTCTCGGCCCGCTCGACACGGCGGTGATCGAAGTGACCGGCATCAGGCCCGATGGCGCGCTGATCCCGTCTTCGTCCGTTGGCAACAATAAAACCTGGCTGGAGCGCGCGCAGCGGGTGATCCTGGAGGTCAATAGTTGGCAGAATGAAGCGTTGGAGGGGATGCACGATATATATTACGGCACCGCGCTGCCGCCGAATCGCATTCCAATCCCGTTGATCCGTCCCGATGACCGCATCGGCGAGCCCTATTTCCGCGCCGACCCGGACAAGATCGTGGCCATTGTGGAAACTTTTGCCCCGGATCGCAATTTGCCCTTCACCCCGCCCGACAAGGCGGCCTATGACATCGCCGGTCATTTGATCGAGTTCCTGCGCCACGAAGTCGCCAAGGGACGGTTGCCGGAATCGCTGCTGCCGATCCAGTCGGGGGTCGGCAATATTCCCAATGCGGTGCTTGCCGGCCTGATCGACAGCCCATTCGAGAATATGACCGCCTACACCGAAGTGATCCAGGACGGCATGTTGGATCTGTTGGCGGCGGGCAAGTTGCGCATGGCCTCGGCCACCGCATTTTCTCTCAGCGCCGAGGCGACACAGGCGTTGAACGCCGACATGGCGCGTTTCCGCCACAAGATGATCCTGCGGCCGCAAGAAATCAGCAACCATCCCGAACTGATCCGCCGTTTGGGCTGCATCGCCATGAACGGGCTGATCGAGGCCGATATCTATGGCAACGGCAATTCGACCCATATCATGGGGTCGCGCATTCAAAACGGCATCGGCGGATCGGGCGATTTCGCGCGCAACGCCTATGTGTCGATCTTTGTCACACCCTCCACCGCCAAGGGTGGCAAGATTTCCTCGATCGTGCCGCAGGTGAGTCACGTCGATCAGATCAATCAGGATGTGCAGGTGATCGTGACCGAGCAAGGGCTGGCCGATTTGCGCGGCCTTTCACCCAAACAGCGCGCCAAGGTGATCATCGAAAACTGCGCACATCCCACCTATCGTCCGGCCTTGAACGACTATTTCCGGCGCGCCAAGGAACATTCCTACGGTCAGCAATCGCCTTCGCTGCTGAACGAGGCGCTGTTGTGGCATCAGCGCTTTGTCGAGACGGGATCGATGCTCGGATAACGCGCAGGTCGCGCTTTCAGTCTCCGGGCACGAGTTTGGGATCTTGGTACGAGATTTTGCGTACCAAGATCATCGAGGTTATCAGGCCAACGGCGGACACCGGCAGCAAATAGGTCAGCACGCTGCTGGCGCTGCCGCCCGTTTGCAACACGATGCCCGCGACCAGCGGCCCAGCCACCGAGCCCAGGCGCCCGGCGGAAACCGCTGCCCCCACGCCGGTGCCGCGCAGCGCGGTGGGATAAAGCCCAGGGGCGATGGCGTAAAGCATGGACTGACAGCCCAATACCGCGGCGCCAACCAATGACCCGGCCAACAGTTCAACGCCGAATTGCGCGGGAACCGTCGCCAGCAGCACCAATCCCAAAATAGTGCCGCCGAAAAATACCAGCACGGTCACGCGGGGGGAGCGGGCCAACAGCGCCCCCGACAGAACCACCCCGACCGCCCCCACCAGATTGAACGCCACCTGAATCCATGAAGCGTCAACGCGGGTCAGCCCGCGCGCCACCAGCAGCGAGGGCAGCCAATTGAGCAGCAAATAAAGCACCAGAAGTGCCGCAAAGAAGCTGGTCCACAGCAGCAGGCTTTGCACAGCGCGTCCATTGGCCCACAAACCCTGACCGATGCCCAGGCTGCTTTTTGCGGCATGGACTGTGCGGAATTCGCTGCTTTCGCGTAACAGCCACGCCAGCAAGGGCAGCAGCAACAAGGGAGCGATGCCGCCAATATAAAACATGTCCTGCCACCCGCTGCTGTTCGCGCCGATCAGGCTGAGCAAGCCGGCACCGCCGCCGCCCAAAGGCATGCCGATATACATCATCGCCACGGCAAATCGTTTTTGGTGTGGCGGGGCGGATTCGGCGGTGAGGGCGATTAAATTGGGCAGTGCGCCGCCCAGACCCAGGCCGGTGAGAAACCGGGCTTCGATCAACTGTAGCTTGCTGGCGGCCAGGGCCGTGGCAACGGAAAAGATGCCGAACAGCGCGATGGAGATCATCAGCGCCGCCTTGCGCCCCCACAGATCGGCCACCCGGCCGCCCACCAGCGCGCCCACCACCAGCCCGATCGTGCTGGCGGCAAGGAACCATTTCAGTTCGAACACCGCGAAATGAAACAGCGGCACGACTTGTGGCGCCACCACGCCCGCGGCCTGCAGATCGATACCCTCGAACGTTGCCACCAGCAGGCAGAGCAAGATGGTGATAATGGCGCGCGGCGGCATGGTTTGCGGGGAAGCACCCCGCGAGGTAGAGTTGGACGGCATCATTGTTTCCTCAATGGTGGCCCTTCTTCGGGGCAACGATGGCGGGATAATGAACCGCAATTCATTTCAGAGCAATGCCCGCACTCACCTGGCCGCGCCAAATTGACGTGGGGGGGATCGCCGGGCCGCGGGATTTGTGGCAGAACGCGATACGTCCTAACACGGGAACTTACACGATGTGGTTTGTGCGCCTGGCTTTTTCGCCGCGTTTTATCACTTTCAGCGTGGTTGCGTTGGTGTCGCTGACAAGTTTGGCGATGTTGACGCAATATCATGTCTGGTGGTTGATGGCATTGGCCACAGTGGCGTTGGCGCTGTTGCTGTTGGGCTTGCTCGATTTGTTCCATCCGCATCATACCATCTTGCGCAATTACCCTCTGGTGGGACACGCGCGATTTTGGTCGGAAAATATGCGTCCGGAATTGCGCCAGTATTTTTTTGAAGACGATAAAAATGGCCGTCCGTTTTCCCGTGACAAAAGATCCGTGGTCTATCAGCGCGCCAAGATGCAGTTGGACAAGCGGCCGTTTGGTTCGCTGTTGGAAATTTATAGCGACGGATTTGAATGGATCAGCCATTCGATCGGCGCCAAACTGCCCAGCCACGCGCCGTTTCGTGTCAGCGTTGGTGGGCCGGATTGTTTGCGTCCTTACAGCGCCTCGGTGTTGAATATTTCCGGGATGAGTTTTGGCGCGCTCTCGGCGAATGCCGTTCGCGCGCTCAATCGCGGCGCGGCGGCCGGCAGATTTGCCCAAGACACCGGGGAGGGGGGCTTGAGCCCTTATCATATCGAACATGGTGGCGATCTGATTTGGGAAATCGGCAGCGGTTATTTCAGCGCGCGCACCCCCGATGGCGCATTTTCGCCTGAATTATTCGCGCGAAACGCGGCGCTTCCGTCGGTGAAGATGGTCGAATTGAAATTGAGCCAAGGCGCCAAGCCCGGCCACGGCGGCGTGTTGCCGGCCGCCAAGGTCAGCGCCGAGATCGCCGCCATTCGCGGCGTGCGCCGGGGCGAGGATTGCATTTCGCCACCCAGCCACAGCGCCTTTTCAACACCGATCGAGATGATGTGCTTCATCAAGCAAATGCGCGATCTGGCGGGCGGAAAACCCGCCGGATTCAAATTATGCGTGGGACATAAATGGGAATTTCTGGCGATCTGCAAAGCGATGTTGGAAACCGGCATCACGCCCGATTTCATTGTCGTCGATGGCAAGGAAGGCGGCACCGGCGCGGCGCCAATGGAATTCATGGATCATGTCGGCATGCCGATGCGCGAAGGTCTCAGTTTTGTGCATAATGCGTTGATCGGCGTGGGGTTGCGCGATCGCATTAAAATCGGCGTCGCGGGTAAAATTACCACGGCATTCGACATGGCGCGGATGATGGCGCTGGGGGCCGATTGGTGCAACGCCGGGCGTAGTTTCATGTTTGCGTTGGGTTGCATCCAGTCCCTGAGTTGTCACACCGATCGCTGTCCCACCGGGGTCGCCACCCAGGACCCCACGCGCGTCCGGGCGTTGGTGGTGGAAGACAAATGGCAACGCGTGGCCAATTTCCAGCGCGCCACGCTGCAGTTATTGGCGGAATTTTGCGCCGCCGTGGGGGTGGAACATCCGGGCGAGATCAGGCCGGAATTTATTTCGTGTCGTATAAGCAAACACGAGGTGCAAAGTTTCGATCAACTCTATCCAAGTCTGGCGGTGGGAGAGTTGCTGGCGGGCACGGGCGATCCACGCTTTGAGGCCGCCTGGCGGATGGCCGACGCAAATAGTTTCAGGCCGGTTTAGGGTGTGTTGATATTCACGCCAGGCTGGCCTGCAAAGCCTGTCTTTCTGCGCTTCCGGTGCTCACGGGCAAACGCCCGCTGCGCTCCGGTTCTCGAAAAACAGGCTTTTCGACTCAGCCTGACGTGAATCTCAACGCACCCTAATGCGCCGCATGTTCCAAAAATTCCAATTGCCAGCGCATTTCATCCGCGCTCAGCGGGAACCCCCCGTTTTGCGTCGCCGTTACGATGCCGCGGGGCGGCAGCCGCGCGAGTAACACCTGGATCGCCACGGCGCTACGCATGGAAAAACCCGCGCGCCAAATCAGGCTGACCAATCCCTTGGCGCTGTGCAGCGCCACGGCGCGTTCAACCATCGCAACCGGAACATTGGCGGCGACGGCCATCATCGCGACGACAAGGTTTTCCTCGCCGGATCTCACGGCCTGGGTCACGGCGCTCTCGGTCAGCCCGCCGGCACGTTCCATCGC
>JAJZHU010000162.1 GCA_021798375.1 Pseudomonadota bacterium
GCAATCGCAAACAGGCAGCCGCCAGCGCTGAGCGCCGATCGGCATCCAAATGAGCGGCGGCTTCGTCGAGCAGCAAAATCGGCGGCATGCCGCGGGCGGCCTCTATCAACGCCGCATGTCCCAATATCACTCCGACCAACAAAGATTTCTGCTGGCCGGTACTAGCATTGGCCGCAACAATCCCTGTGGCGCGATCACGCAATTCCATGTCGGCGCGATGCGCGCCAACCGATGTGCGTCCCGCCATTTGATCCGCACGGCGGCGTTCGCGCAATTCATCACGCAACCAGGCCTCAACCGCGAGCGCAGACATGTTCGCCAGATTATCTCCAATGTCACAGCGGATTGTCATTTCCGCAGCGGGAAAACCACCCGCGGCATCGACCGCCAGCGCCTGATTTAACTTCGTCGCCAAATTGGCACGTGATGCCGTTATCGCTACCGCGTGACGAGCAATCTCGTCTTCAAATCCGCCCATCCACGCTTGATCAAAGCGCCCTTGTCCCAATAGTCGATTGCGGCTGGCCACAGCACGTTCGTGGGCGGCAACTTGACGGGCATGCAGAGGCTCGATGCCAAACACCAAACGATCAAGAAAGGCGCGACGACTGCTGGCACCCTCTTGGAACAACCGATCCATTTGCGGGGTCAGCCACAGCATCGCCACCGAAGATGCCGCCGCTTCCTGGCTTTTGATCACGCTGCCATCGCGCCAGAACACCCGCCGATCTCCATTTTCAGGCGATATGCCGGTACCAATCTCCGCTTCCTCACCGGCAATAACAAATCTGCCCGCTACACCCCAGCGACCAACGCTCCCGTGACGCACCAACGTGTCATGGCGGGCACCTCGCAACCCCCGTCCTGGCACCAACAATGATATGGCTTCCAGCAAGTTGGTTTTCCCGCTGCCGTTGGCGCCCAACAACACATTCACACGCCCAGAAGGGCGCCACACCAGCGAGGAATAATTGCGAAAATCGGTCAAAGCGACACGAGTCAACGACAACATGTGCCTCTGAACGCCCCCGCCAATATCGATCGAACCTATTGGCTACACCCGCATCGGCATCAGCACATACAACGCCGAAGCATCTTGCGCATCGCGCACAATGGTAGGGGCCGCGCCATCGGCGAAGCAGAACTCCACGTCACCGACGATTTGATCAGTAATATCAGTTAGATAGCGCGCCTGGAAGCCAATTTCGAGAGGGCTCGAATCATATTTCACTCCATCCAGTTCTTCACTCGCGGTGCCCTGTTCGGGGCTGGTGGCTGACAACACCAACAAATCGCGCGCCAGCGATAATTTCACCGGACGCGCACGCTCCGAACTGATCGCAGCCACGCGGGCAACGGCAGCGGCAAAGTCGGCCTTAGATACGCGCAACACCTTATCATTGTTGCGCGGGATCACGCGGTCATATTCCGGGAAAGTGCCATCGATCAATTTGCTGGTCAACGTTACCGCGCCAACCTGGAACTGAATCCGGGTATCTGACAGCGCCACGCGCACTTCACCGCTTTCTTCATCCAGAAGTTTCCGCACTTCATTGATCGTCTTGCGCGGCACGATCACCCCGGGCATTCCCTCCGCACCATCCGGCAAAGTTTCCTCTACACGCGCCAAGCGATGACCGTCAGTGGCGACCGCTCGCAACACCTTGCCATCGGCGGCATCCGCCGCATGAAGATAGATCCCATTGAGATAATAGCGCGTTTCCTCGGTGCTGATCGCAAATTTGGTGTGATCGATCAGACTTCGCAGAATCATCGCCGGCAGGTGAAATTTATGCGGCAAGACCCCTGCGGTCATACTGGGGAAGTCTTCGACCGGCAACACCACCAGCGAGGTGGCGTAACGCCCCGCACGCAGCCCCAATTGCCCGGTACCGGCAGCCAGATCGAATTCAACATCCGCGCCCTCCGGCAGCTTACGAACAATTTCGTACAACGTGCTTGCCGGCGCAGTCGTGGCACCATCGCGCGTATTGGTTGCGTGAACTTCCTCGACCACCGCAATTTCCATATCGGTCGCAGAAAGACCCAAACGACCATCACGCACTGAAATCAATACGTTAGCCAAAATTGGTATTGTGTTGCGCTTTTCGGCCACGCTTTGAATGTGCGCCAATGCCTTCAACAAACTGGCGCGATCGGCCTTGAACTTCATGACGCAATCCCCGGGGGACTTAAGGTTGTGCGGGCCACCCGAGCCCCCGAAAAGGTACCCGATCGCCCGATTCTGTACATCCTAGCAAGCGAATCGTTCGCAAGAAAGAGCAACACAGAATTTTCAGTGAGTGAAATGCAACAAGCGGCGGCAGTTTCGCAAATACTTCACCTGAAACGGGAATCTCCGCCCTTGAAAAATAGCTTTTCTCCAGCCGCGACTCCCCCGCAAGGTCGAATACGGGGGAGCAACCTGTTGAAATCAAGCAGTCATCACGGCGATTATCACTGCCTCCCCACCGCTCGCCAGCTTCAGCTATCGCATGCAGCCAACCATCCGGCTGCGGATACACGATCACCATCAATTGCATGCATATTGGGCATATGATCCAGTACGTCCGCACCGGGATGCAAACCATCTGCGGTCGAATCGCGAATCATATATCCGCGTCCCCATACGGTCCCAATCAAGCTATCGGCCCCAGCAATGGCCAATTTTTTGCGCAGCTTGCAGATAAATACGTCGATGATCTTCATTTCGGGCTCGTCCATGCCACCATAAAGATGATTGAGGAAGGCTTCTTTGGTTAGAATCATCCCCTTCCGCAACACCAGCAGCTCAAGAATCGCATACTCTTTGGCCGTTAGATAGACGGGCTGAGCATTGATCAGCACTTCGCGGCTGTCCAGATTAAGCGTGAGCGGCCCCACGTGCAAATTGGGCTGGCTATAACCCTTGCTGCGCCGCACCACGGCTTGCATCCTTGCCAATAATTCAGCTTTGTCGAACGGCTTGGTGATGAAGTCATCGGCGCCAAGCCCCAGGCCTTTGACCTTGGCTGCCGGACGAGCCAGCCCCGATAGGATCAAAACAGGCGTATTAATCCGTGCCGCACGCATCCGGCGGACCACATCATAACCTTCAATATCGGGCAGGATCAGGTCCAACACGATAATATCGTAATCATAATGCCGCACCAGATCGAGGGCCTCCTCACCAGTGTCAACCTGATCGACGATGGCGCCGCCAGATTTGAGCATCAACGAAATTCCACGAGCAGTCGTCAGATCGTCTTCTACTAGCAAAACGCGCATTTGTTCCTCCAGAACACTACCTATGCGTGTGCCTTACCACCATAAGATGTATTAATCTACTAAATTTTCACTGTATGGGTGCATTTGTTTACGAATTATGGTGTCTCTCTGGCATCAATCTCTATCGTTTTTTGCCATTTTCCTGGGATTTAAGGACCTAATATGTTCCCCAACTCGCTCGCGGCACGCCTTGCTCAGGCCAGAGAAAAATTCGCGATTTGTTCGCCAACCAAGGCATTCGGCCAGGTGATCGGCGTTTCGGGATTATCGATCGAAGTCACGGGACTGTCTGGCTGGCTATCTATAGGCGACCACCTTTCACTGCAATCACGTGATGGTAACCAAGTCGCAGGGGAGGTGATCGGATTTCGCGCCGGGCACGCATCGGTTATGGCTTACGCATCGCTCGGCGGCTTGGGTCCCGGCAGCCCGGCTTGCATGGAACCGCGCTGGAACGATTGGGCCTTTGCCTCAAAGCCGGGACATTTGGCCGTATCCGATCAATGGTTAGGCCGGGTAATCGCGCCAAATGCACAGCCGTTGGATAACAAAGGTCCACTGCCAACGGGCGCCAACAGCCGTCCCATCCATGCAGCGCCACCAGATGCCACCCTACGCGCACGTTTGGGGCCTCGCGTCGATCTCGGCGTCCGCGTGTTGAATATCTTTACCCCCACCCGGCATGGGCAGAGGCTGGGGCTGTTTGCGGGATCGGGTGTGGGGAAATCCACATTGCTCGCCATGTTGGCTCGCTATACCGAGTGCGATGTCGCGGTCGTGGCCTTGGTGGGTGAACGAGGTCGCGAAGTGCGGGAGTTCATCGAAGATGAATTGGGTGACGATGGCCTGAAGCGAGCCGTCGTGGTAGTTGCAACCTCGGATACCCCACCGCTGATGCGACGCGAAGCCGCCTACACCGCCATGACGGTGGCCGAGCACTTCCGCGATGAGGGCAAAAAAGTTCTGTTGTTGATGGACAGTGTCACTCGTTTTTGTTCAGCCTTACGCGAAATTGCCCTATCAATAGGCGAGCCGCCGGCCAACCGTGGTTATCCGCCGAGCGTGTTTGCTGAATTGCCCCGATTGCTGGAACGTGCGGGCCCCGGACTCGACCAACCCGGCCTCCCCGCGGGACAAATCACTGCCCTATTTACGGTGTTGGTTGATGGCGACGATCACAATGAACCCGTTGCAGACGCCATCCGCGGCATTCTCGATGGTCACATAAAGCTCGATCGCCGCATCGGCGAAGCTGGCCGCTATCCGGCAGTCGATATTCTCGGTTCATTGTCACGCACGGCCGGGAGTTGTCTGAACGAGACCGAAGCACAAGTGGCCAGACGAAGCCGCGCAATCATGTCTCTGTGGAAAGACATGGGCGAGATGGTGCGGCTAGGGGTTTACCGAACCGGGTCGGACGCGGCCGTCGAAGAGGCTATCCAACTGGTGCCAAAAATCGAAGAAATCTTAACCCAATCCAAGCTCGACCGCACAGATTTCACCGATAGCTTTGCGCAAATGGCCAAAATATTGGAGCCGAACCATGCTAGCCAAACGACTCATTAGTATCGTCAAATTGCGCCGCGCCGCTGTCGATGAAGCGCAGCGTTTCGTCACTGAATGTTTGGCGGCAGAAACCCGAGCCGAAACCCACTACCATAACTGGGAAAGCAAAATCTGGCGCGAGACCGAGGCCGCCAGCGCACTCGAAGCCACCGATTTGAGAGTCAGCGCCTTTGCCAATTGGCTACCAGACGCTCAACGTCAGCTTACCAACGCCCGAACCCAACACGAAAGAACAGCTGCTGAAACGTCGGGTGCCCGGGCCCACCTGGCCGCGTCACGCGCCGCGCTGAGCGTGATCGAAGAACTATGGAACACGGCCCAAAAGGGGGAACGCACCGCCGCCGATGCTCGCCTACAGAGTGAGTTGGATCAACTCATTCATGCACACCCGCGTCGTGCGCCTGCATCTTAAATCACGCCCCCAATCACGTTGCTTAACGTCGGCACGCCCAATTGGCCGATCAAATAGTGAGTTTGACCGAATTTTAACTACTGCAAACTTGCGATGCAGCTCACATCAGGGCATATGCTGGTCCTCCCTTTGTTCTGGAGCTTCAGGGTTCGATGCGTTTCACAATCGATCGGCTCGATCACCTGGTGCTTCATTGCGCCGATTTGGAACAAACGGCGTCGTGGTATCAACGCGTACTAGGCATGGAACGCGACGGCATTGGCCCCAACCAACAGACCGCGCTGAAATTCGGCGGGCAAAAAATTATTCTTCTGTCCCCCGAGGCCACCGAAGCACCTCTTGCCAAATGCACCATTCCGGGTGGGGCCGATCTATGCCTGATTACCGCCGTGGGGGCTAAC
>JAJZHU010000163.1 GCA_021798375.1 Pseudomonadota bacterium
TTCTTACTTTATCGACGTCAGCCGACAGAAATACATTATATGGTGCGCCATTGCTGATCTCGGTGACGAACTGCCCGGATGCGCCGAAACTGAGTGTAACCGTGTCTCCTGTGGAAGCTTTGAATAAAGCGGCAATTTCCTTGGCAGGAGCGGTAAAGTTGGCGGCAACCGCGATTTTTGCATCATCGGCACGGACCGGAACAGCCAATGTGACCGAAAAAACCATAATGAAGCAAAGCAGCGCGCGTCCAAACATGGTTCATCACCCTTCTATTTAACAACGAGAGAATTTAAGGCACAGCCAGGATCACGTGTGAGGATTTGATCAAGGCGCAAGCGCGATCCCCCACCAACAAGGCGAGGGCGTCGGCGCTGGCTCGCGTGACAATCGCGACCAAACTTTTTCCGCTGCCCAAATCCAAAATAATTTCAGTGTTCACCTCGGTATCCTCACGCGCGACGATGGTACCAGCCAGGCGGTTGCGCGCCGAGGTCCGACCGATATCGTCTTCGCGCGCCAAAATAACGAACGAGGATTTGATCAGCGCCACCGCCTGCACACCAACAGCAAGCCCCAATTCGCGCGCACTGCGCTCGGTAATTACAGCGACAACCTCGGATTCTTCCGATAGCTGAAGGATCACCTCGCAATCGACCACGCCGTGTTCGATGTGGGTCACTGTGCCGGCAAGGGCATTGCGGGCGCTGGTGCGCATGTTCACACTCCATAAAAATTGTTCGAGCGCCGTCTGATCCATGCCGACCTTGGGGCCTGCCACGCGATCAACGACCTGACGCAACGCAACCTCGACAGCGCGAAACGCCTCGACCACCGCCAACCCCTCGCCCGACAATTCCGCCCCACCGCCATCGCGGCCGCCGGGATGGGCGATCACCAAGGGGGTGGAAAATAGATTGTTCAACGTCGCCACGGCATCCCATGCGCTACGAAAGCTGATCCCGACCGCGCGAGCGCCGGCAGAAATCGATCCATGATCGCGAATCGCCTCCAGCAACGCGACGCGCTCGGCTCCGATCCTGGATTTGGGCCCGGTCTCGATGGCCAACTGGGCCTGCACAAGCGAAAATTTCACGCTCTATCCCCCCGATTGCCGCAGTATGATAGCACTCCTCATAACGCTATCCCGGGAAAAGAACAATGAAATTTCCTTACGACGCCATCGCGAGTGAGGTGGCCCCAGGATTTCGGACATCATGTTAAGCTATACCCGACCTGGAAGAGGACGGGCCAGAATGGGCAAGATTACACCTATGGAACGTGATGGCTCAGGCTGAAACTGGATATGCCAGAGTTATAAGAGGCAAAAGGAGGTTCGGACGGATAACAGTTGATCGACGATCTCGGCTATCATGTGGTGTTCTCCTTTCGCCAACGTCACAGCTGCCGAAAAAATTCGATTGGCGCGCCGTCTGGACCCAGTGTCTGGACAAACTTTCCCAGTTGTTCGACCGCCCCGGGGAAATTCAGATGAACCGGACGGAAAGGCAGCCTAATTTTCCATAATCGGCCATAATTTCATCTCCTGCGACGACTGGGAGCGGTGTTGTAAAGGCGCCCGCCAATATAATCTCACCGGCGCGCAAGGCTTCGCCTCGGTGTGCCAGCATTTTTGTGAGTTCGATCAGGCCTAACAGTGGATGACCGAGCACGGCACCCGAGACGCCGGAATCTTCGATTGCGGCGTTGCGATGCAGCAGAACGGAAATCCAGCGCAGGTCTGTGTGATCTGGAGCGACTGGTTGGTTGCCCATGATCAGAGCTGCGTTGCCGGCGTTATCGGCGATGATATCGATTGCGTTGGGCGCTATTACACGACCGTCGATAATTTCGATTGCGGGCACGATGCCGGCGACGGCGTTCAGGGCTTCGGTGAGCGTCACCTCTGTGCCCGAGAGGTCTTTCCCTAGAACCAGGACAATTTCCGCCTCGACGCGTGGCTGGATAAATTTTCCGATCGGCAGCGTGGCCTGGTTGGGAACGCGCATTGTATCCAGCAAAACGCCATAAATCGGGTGATCGACCCGCATGATCCGCTGAATCCCGCGACTGGTGAAGCCGATTTTATGCCCGATTTTATGGGTCCCGGATGCGATTTTTTGTGCCACCCAGTGGCGCTGGATTTCGTAACCATCGTTTATATCCAAGCCTGCCGCTGCGGCGAAGGAAGTCATTGGCATGCTTGATCTTTCCGCATCATCAAGGCGTCGAGCGATTTGCGCGGCTGCGGCATGATCCGTCATGGATATTTCCAAAATCCCCATCAAGGCAATTTGCTGAAAGATATTCATATACAGCGCGATAAAGCTTTTGCAACCAGGAAAAATCGCGAGGACACCCAATGATATTTTGCGCTCATGGAGCGGGATCTGCAGTGTAAGGGTTAACCATTACACGGTCATGGTTTTGTCCTTATTCCCAAGCCCGGTTTTGTGGGGTTAACATGTTGCAACGAGAAAGACAGGCGAGTGGAATGTGCATTTTGCCGGTCATGTCCGGCCATTCCATTTGCGTAATAACATCGCAGAGGAAATTACCGTTGTGACGGAAAACGCAAATATTCTGGCGCAGATTGCAGACATTCAGCTTCGCTTGGGCTTGATCGAAGATCACCAGGAAATCGAGCGGCTTCAGAACCAGTATGGATTTTATCTGGACAACCGCATGTGGCGCGAAGTGTCCGAGCTTTTTTGCGATGACAAGCCATCGCTCGAAATTGGTCAGCGTGGTTCATATGTTGGCAAGGAGCGCGTTTATCGCTTCTTGTCAGAAGTTCTGGGCCAGGGGCGCTGGGGGCTGTTGAAGGACGAGATCATCAACCATATTCAGTTGCAAATGGTGATCACTGTGGCCTCTGATCGCCAAAGTGCGGAGATGCGTTCGCGCGCGCTGGTGCAGGGGAATTCTCCGCCTGGAAGCGGAAAGATGTTGCTGGCAGAAGGTGTTTATGAAAACGAGTATGTCAAGGTAGCTGGCATCTGGAAGATCAAGCGCGTCTGGTGGGTTCCCACTTTCTATTTCGAGGTCGCCGGTTTTGATGGAGCGGTTTTCGACAGTGGTCCTGAAAGCACCAGTTTCCCGCCGGATATTCCCGCGCCGCCGCGCGATGCCGGGCTCGGCCGGCGTTTCCTACCGTTTCATTATCTGCATCCCTTCACCGGCGCTGAAGTCGCTTCGCCTTCGGGTGCTCCCAATCCAAAGCGGAAGATTTGATTTCATGGCTCTCAATCAACTCGAACTGCGTCCGCTGTTGAATATCGGGATTCGCCGAAAAACCGTGCTGGCTCTTATCGCGACACGCAACTTTGATCCGGGGATAAGCGGCACGCATGGCTCATTTTGATTTTATTGTGGTTGGAGCGGGATCTGCCGGGTGTGCGCTGGCGGCGCGCCTTGCAGAAGATGCCAGCATCCGGGTGCTGTTGCTGGAAGCGGGTGGGAGCAACGACCGGCTGCTGGTGCGCATGCCCATGGCTTGGCACCCTGCTTCGAAAAAGAAAAGCCTGAGTTGGAATTTCCAGACCGAGCCCGAGCCCGCCACGCTGGGGCGCCGGCTTGATCAGCCGCGCGGCAAGTTGCTGGGCGGCACTTCTTCGATCAATGGTATGATGTATGCGCGCGGCAATCGCGGCGATTATGATCATTGGGCGGCATTGGGGCTGGATGGCTGGGGCTATGACGATGTCTTGCCCTATTTCCGTCGGGCGGAGACCAATTGGCGGGGTGAAAATGCCTATCATGGCGGCAGCGGGCCGACTAATGTGGTGGCCAATCCCAAGCCCCCGGTGATTTATGAGGCGATGATCGCCACCGCCCGGTCGCTTGGGTTTCAGGAACTGGCGGATTTTCACGGTGCCCGGCCGGATGGCTTTGGCATGTCGGATTTCAATGTCCGCCGCGGCCAGCGCGAGAGCAGCGCCACCGCCTATCTGCGCAAAGCGAGGGCGAATTTGGTGGTGGAGACCAGCGCCCAGGCGACCCGGCTGATCACCGAGGGCACCCGTGTGCTGGGGGTGGAATATGTGCAGCGTGGCCAACTGCACAAGGTGCAGGCGCATGAGGTGATCTTGAGTGGCGGTACTTTCAATTCGCCACAGTTGCTGTTGCTGTCTGGGGTTGGTCCGGCCGAGGCCATCCAGGCAGCGGGGATCACGCCGCGCCACCATCTGCCGGCGGTCGGCAAAAACCTGCAGGATCATCCTCTGGTGGTCACTTGTTTCAAGGCATCCCGGCAATTCGCCTTCGAGAAGCTGCTACGGCTTGATCAACTGGGGCTTTCCGCGCTGCGCTGGTTTTTGACCAAAACCGGCCCATTGGCCGAGGCACCGCTTTCGGTGCAGGCTTTCATCCGCACCCAAACCGGCGAGTTCGCCCAGGCCGAGTCCTTTCCGGACACGCAATTTCAGGTGAGCCATGTTTCGTTTGAGGCAAGGCCCTGGTTCCCGGGCATCCGCAAAGGGGCGGGGCATCAATTCACCGCCGCATGCATGCAGATGCATCCTTATGGCCGTGGCAGCGTGACCCTGCGCTCTGCCGATCCGCTCGATAAGCCATGCATCCGGCTTGGATTGTTTATGGATGAGCGCGACAAGCAGGCGGCCCGCGACATGCTGGGCTTCATGCGCCGATTCTTCCAAAGCGCGCCTGTGTCTGATTTGATCGATAGCGAATTACGTCCAGGTGAGGGCATTTCCACCGATGCCGAGATCGACCACTATCTCGGCAGCACCATTCAATCTGGCATGCACCCAGTCGGCACTTGCGCCATGGGGCCGGATCCCGCCAGCGCGGTGGTGGATGCGGAACTGAAACTTCACGGCATGACGGGGCTGCGGGTTTGCGATGCTTCGGTGATGCCGCAGATCGTGAGCGGTAACACCAACGCGCCAACGATCATGATCGCCGAAAAAGCCGCCGACATGATCCTTGGGCGACCGCCACTCCCCCCTTCGAATGCAACCCGCCGTCGTGCGGATGCCGCTCAATGACCTTGGACAAAGGAAGCCGCCAGTGAACAAACATGATACACAGCCGGAGATTCGTCTGGCTTATCCCGACAGGCTCTACATCGGTGGACAATGGGTGCCAGCCCGGCAGGGCGGGCGTATTGATGTGGTGTCGGCCCGCGACGAAAGCATTTGCATCGCTGTGGCCGAGGCGACCGAAGCTGATATGGATGCCGCCGTTGCCGCCGCGCGCACGGCTTTTGATGCCGGCCCCTGGCCGCGTCTAAGCCCCGCCGAGCGGGCCGATTATCTACGCAAGCTCTCCGCGGCGCTGGAACCGCGTCTGCCGGAGCTGGCGCGCGCGTGGGTCGAGCAGATCGGCGCGTTGGCCACTGTGTCGCCCTTCGTCATTGGGGCGGGGAAGCAGTGGTTCGATATTTACGCCGGCATGGCCGACAAATTTGAATGGGAAGAACGGCGAATCCTCGCCGACAGTCCCGGTGTGGGGTTGGTGGTGCGAGAGCCTGTCGGGGTGGTGGCGGCCATTGCGCCGTGGAATAACCCGTTTGGCATCATGACCGGCAAAATTGCGCCGGCCTTGCTGGCAGGATGCACGGTCATCATGAAACCCGCGCCAGAGACACCGATCGAGGCCTA
>JAJZHU010000164.1 GCA_021798375.1 Pseudomonadota bacterium
TTCCGGCCGCGTCCGCCTACGTTCCCTCTGAAACTTCACCGCGGATATCGGCATGATTGAAGAAATTCATATATTCGGCGTGTTCGTTCCGGCGGCCCTTATGTGGGCCGCGCTCGCCGGCTTGCTGTCTTACAGCGCGCATAAATTATTGCAGCGGCTACCCGCCGATTCGATCTTGTGGCAGCCGGGGTTGCGGGATCTCGCGTTGTTTTTGTTGTTCTGGTGGGGCATTTCCGCCCTGGCGGACAGGTTTTATTTTGAACTGATCGTGCGCTGACCATGAAAATTGAACATATCATCAGGATCCTCGGTAATTTGCTGCTGCTGGGCCTTATTTCCGTCGCGTTGTTCGCGCTGTGGGTGCGTTATCAGGTCGATCCGCTCACCCGTGACGGCAAGGTTCTCGCCGACATTGTCGAGGTCACCCCCGACGTGAGCGGTTGGGTGACAGAGTTGCGCATCCACGACAACGAAGTTGTCAAAAAGGGCCAGATCCTGCTGGTGTTGGATCAGGCACGCTATCAATTGGCTCTGACCCAAGCCGAAGCGACGCTGCGCAAGCAACAAATTACCTTGAGCCAGGCAGAGCGCGAAGATCGCCGCAATCACATCATGTCAAACCTGGTGGCCGCCGAGACCATCGAAGAAGGCACCGAGCATGTCGATCAATTGCGCATGGCGGTAACGCAAGCCACGGCGGCGCGCGATCTCGCCCGATTGAATCTTGAACGAACCTATGTGCGCGCTCCCGTCGATGGCACGCTTTCCAACATCACGCTACAGCCGGGCGTTTACCTCACCGCCGGCAAGGGCGCGCTGGCGCTGGTTTACACGAAGTCCCTGCGGGTCGAGGGGTATTTCGAGGAAACCAAAATGCCCGCCATCCACATCGGCGATAAGGCGGAGGTGCGATTGATGGGGATCGCCAACGTGATCCAGGGACATGTTGAAAGCATTGCCCCCGGCATCGACGATCGCGAACGCACCGGCAGCGCGTTCCTGCTGGCGAACGTCAATCCCTCGTTTACCTGGGTGCGATTGGCGCAACGCATTCCGGTGCGAATCGCCATCGATCATGTGCCGCCGGGCATGGCCCTGATCACCGGGCAAACTGCCACGGTTCAGGTTTTATCGAGCCCCGACGAGAACAAACTCCATCGGAGGCTCCCGTGGTGAAGTACATGCGGCCACAATTTTATGTGCTGCTGGCAGTGCTGGGCGGTTGCACGGTGGGGCCCAATTATCGGCTTCCCGCCCAGGACCTGATCAACAACCATGCCGCACAGGCTCGCTTTGTATCAGCAGGCAACGCCACGCAGATCGCCGAACCGCCCGACAATTGGTGGCATTTGTTCAATGACCCGACACTTGATCGATTGATCCGGCGCGCGCTCGCCGCCAACACCGACCTTAGAGTTGCGCAAGCAAATCTGGAACGCAGCAACGGTTTGCTGGCGCAGGCCCGCGTGGCCCAACAAATCAATGCGACGGTGGATCTCGACACCAGTTATGAACAATTATCGGCGGAATCCTTTCTGCAGGGCACCCAGCCTCCGCCCATGCAGCTTTACAATACCGGCATCGCTGTCAGCTATGATGTCGATCTGTTCGGTGGCATTCGCCGCGGCATCGAGGCCGCCACCGACGACACAGAGGCAAGCCAGGCCGCGCGCGATTTGGTGCGGGTGAATGTCGCGGCGGAAACCACCCGCGCCTATGCGGAAATCTGCAACGCCGGCAACGAGTTATCCACGGTCCGCCGTTCGGTCGAACTACAGGATCAATCCTTGGCGTTCACCCGGCAATTAAGCAGCCATGGACGCGCCGTGAGCTTCGATATCGACCGCGCGCAAGGTCAGGTCGAGGCATTGCAGGCGCGCATTCCCTTGCTGCAAGCGCGCCAGGTCAATGCCGCCTACCGGCTTAATACATTGATGGGCGAACCGCCCGCAACCTTCGATCGGACCTGGCTGGGTTGCCATCAGCCATTGCGATTGAAGACTTTGTTGCCGGTTGGCGATGGGCGGAGCCTGTTGAAGCGCCGGCCGGATGTACGGGCGGCGGAACGCCGGCTGGCCGCCGCGACGGCGCGCATCGGCGTGGCGACCGCCGCACTCTATCCAGACATTCGGCTCGGCGCTTCCTTGGGTTCAACCGGTGCGGCGGCCGATCTGTTTTCGCCCCTGACCAACCGGTTCGGTATCGGGCCGATGATCTCCTGGAATATCAATCAAAACGACGCCCGCGCCCGTATCATGATGGCCAAAGCCCAGACCCGCGGCAGCCTGGCCTCGTTCGATGGCACGGTGCTGGCCGCCTTGCGGGAAGTTGAGACCTCGCTCAATTCCTATGGCGCACAACTTGATCGTGACGCCAGCCTGACCGCCGCGCGCGACCATGCCGCGCAAGTGGCAGCCACGATGGAAGATTTGCACCGGGGCGGGCGATTGAACGCCCTGGTGGCATTGGACGCCGAACGAAAGCTGGCCACTGCCGATCAAGCGGTGGCCGAGGCAGAATCCGCCATCAGCCAAAGCCAGATTTCGGTGTTTTTGGCGTTGGGAGGCGGCTGGAACACGCCGGCTCATCCCTAGTGGCCCATGTTGAATAACACGTAGGCGTGAATCATGCGTAAAAACAAAGGTAATAATATACTTGACTCAGTAAGCCGTTTGGGATAGGTTGCCTTCATGAGCAACGAACCCCAAACCCTTACCGAAGCCATCCTATATTTCGCGGACCCCGATGTTGCGCTGAAAACGATGGTTGATCTTCGCTGGCCCATCGGTGTGTGCTGCCCCACATGCGGGCGTGCCGACGTGCGCTACATCTCGACCCGCCGCTTATGGGAATGCAAAGAAGTTCACCCCAAGAAGCAGTTCTCCGCCAAGCTCGGGACCATCTTTGAAGATAGCCCGCTTGGCCTCGACAAGTGGTTCACTGCGGTATGGATGATCGCCAACTGCAAAAATGGCGTTTCCTCTTATGAGGTCGCCCGCGCGATTGGCGTAACGCAAAAGTCGGCATGGTTCATGCTCCATCGTATCCGAATGGCTATGCAAACCGGCTCTTTCCTTAAGAGTGGCGGGGAATTTGAGGCGGACGAAACCTTCATCGGCGGACGCTCTAAGAATATGTCGAAGACGCGCCGGGCGAAGACCATCACCGGCAGCGGCGTTTCGGGAAAGGAAGTTGTTATGGGCGTTCTACATCGGGGCACCAAACAAGAGCCGAGCAAGACGATAGCCATTCATGTGCCGAACCGGAAGAAAGCTACTGTATAGTGCGGGGTAGCCGAACCTGGCGCTACTGTTCATACGGACGCGCTGATGTCCTACGCGACACTGGCACCTGATTATGTTCATCATTTCCTAGACCACGCCATCGAGTATGTGCGCGATAATGTGCATACGAATGGCATGGAAAACTTCTGGAGTTTGTTCAAGCGGGCTCTGAAAGGAACTTACGTGAGCGTCGAGCCAGTCCATCTGAACGCTTATACGATCGAACAAACCTTCCGCTTCAATGAGCGTAAGGACAATGATGGAGGAAGATTCCGCAAGGTTCTCAACACTGTGACCGGCAAGCGTCTCACTTATAAGGAGCTAACCAACCGTGGAGCAAGCGCCGCCGTGTGAAAA
This sequence comes from Pseudomonadota bacterium, assembly GCA_021798375.1. Lineage (GTDB taxonomy): Bacteria > Pseudomonadota > Alphaproteobacteria > Acetobacterales > Acetobacteraceae > JAJZHU01. Next base: position 3,642 of record JAJZHU010000164.1, read on the forward strand.
ACAAGGCAACATAGGGGAAGACAAAAAGCCAAGTAATAACGGTCAGACCTCAGATTTTTCAGCTTTTCAAAGGCTTATGGGACGCCTTCTTTCTGTGCGACCATCTGAATTGGATGAACAAGAGCGGATATGGGGTGAAGGAAGAAATGAGCGTTCCCGTTAAATCTCATTAAGGCGTAATGATTCCTTATGGGAAACATTGACTTTATTCGGAGAATCGGCCATAAGCCAGACAGCGGTAGTGAATTGCTGGCCTCTAGGGGGTCAGAGCCCTAGAGGTCAGCATTTACTACACCGGCATGTCTTGGATTGGTCCCTCGTTGCCGGGGAAGGCGCGAATGAGTGTTAAAGAATCTCAAGGCCTGAGATTCTGATAGCACGACCGCGCGTCTTTTGCAAGGGATCTCTCCCAAAGAAGGAGGGATTTGCCGATGTGTAAACATCGCTATCCTCGGCCTCTGCGGAACGGCAAGCGTTTTGGGGTATCGCCTAGGCGGTATCATCTTCGCCTCTAACCGTTCACATGAAGCACGCAAGCGCCCGGCATAGGCCGGGCGCGAGCTTCCTTCTTAAAAAGACTGATGGAGGCTATGATGTCTGGTGCAGATGCGGAAGACGGCGTGGTGCCTTACGAGGGCGGCTCGCAAATCACCAAGCGACAAACAGGAACCACTTCGTTCCCTTATGCTAATCTTGAAGATGTTGTGACGATTGCCAAGGCAATGCACGATGCTGGCGGTATCCCGATGTCGAGCGATCAAATTGCAAATTGTCTTGGGATTCCTGACAGCACCGCTCGAGTAAAATTGGCTTCCGCCCGTCAATTTGGTATTATTTCAACGTCAGAAGGAAAGTTTCGATTAACCGATTTGGGAAATCGGCTTATATCTGGCGATGAAATAGATTCCCAGAAAGCGAAGCATGAGGCATTTCTGAGTGTTGACATCTACAAGAAGGCGTTTGAGCATTTTCGGGGTAAGGCACTTCCTTCAAAATCAGGCATTGAGAATGCCTTTGTGAGTTGGGGCATTGCTGAAAAGCAAAAGGATAAGGCACGATGGTCATTTGAAAAATCCGCAACATTTGCCGGATTCTATAATGCAACGAAAGATCGCATCGTTGCCCCCATTCTTATTTCCCCCCCATCTTCAAATATTCAAAAGACTGAGGAAGTTAAGAAGGTCGAACCGGCTCATAAGGATCGAGGCGCGGAAGGGGCAATATCACCGACCGACCCTATGCAAGAACCGCTCATTCATGGATTGCTAGTTCGTATGCCAAAGGCAGGAACAGAATGGGATTACGAGCGGCGCGTTCAATGGCTGAGGCTTTTCGCTTCTGTCCTAGATATAGTTTATACCTCTCCTAACGAAAAGGATGGAACTCGATACCTAAAAGTTGAAATAGAGGCGCTTTAATTAGCGCCTTTATCCCTTCGTCCCAACATAATGCGCCTTTACTGAGTCAAGTATATTATTACCAAAACAAAAAGCTAGAGCACGTTCGTCGCACGTATATGGTTCAACGTGATCCGAACGTGCTCTAGTATCCAGAATCGTTGGTCAGCGAAACAGCCCGAATTCTGGCCACCGGCCCGATACCGGGCCATGCCGCCAGGGTGGTCACGTCTCATAGTCTAATGATAGTGGGTACTAGAGCATGATCGGATCACGTTGAACCATATATGTGCGACGAGATCAGGTTTGCCCGGATTTATACCAGACAGCGTAAAGTTTGACACAGCTATAGCTCCACCGTCATGCGAGCCCTTGCGCGGCGATCCATCTTTCTTTATTTCGCAGCCAGGGAAAAAGCGAAGATGGATTGCTTCGCAAGGGCTCGCAATTTGTCTCTTGGAAATATGCTTAGATGGCTCTGCCTGGTGAGAGCTGGGCGCCGTGATCTGGTTTGCAACCCTGACCACGGCGCGGGCAGATAGACCGTCTCGCAATTGGGCT
>JAJZHU010000165.1 GCA_021798375.1 Pseudomonadota bacterium
TTCTTCAACCATGGATGCGGCCGCAGCGCCGCCAGACGATCGGCCGGTTTGCCGGGATGCCCAACCGCCCGCGCGCCGGGAAACTTGCCTTTGACCTGACGCAGAAATTTGGGCAGCGGATGCGCCACCAACACATTGGCCGCCTGTTCCCACACCGGCACGTCGGTTTGGGAATTGCCCAGATAATCAAAGCCGCGCCAACCGAATTGGGCCACCAGTGCGTCGGCCTTTGCCTTGCCGCGTAAATTGCGCGCACCGTCCGATCCCATCACCCCGTCGAACAGCCCCAAATGATCGGCGACCCGTTGCAACAAAATCTCGTCCGAGGCCGAAGCCAGCCACACCGCGCGGCCCTGTTCACGCGCAATGGCGATTTCTTTCAGCACCACGGCGCTATAGGGCAGCAACGCCACATCGACCGGGCTTTGCCTGGCCACGCGGCGCTTGAACGCCGCCCGGCCGCGCCACAGCGTGCCCAGTGCGCCCAAAGCCCGCAGCGGATGCTCGGCCAACAGGGCGAGAAAGCTTTCCATCAGCAAATCCGACCGCAGCAGACTGCCATCCAGATCGATAACCAGCACGGGCAAGGAAGATTGGGCCGGCACGGAAGATTGAAGGGTCATGATTTGCTTTCATCGAGGCGTAACACGCGCTCTATCACATGTTCCGCGTCGTTTTGCTCCACAAATATAATTCAACCCAAAGCGATCAGGCTCTGGCTCGCTCCCTATTGTCAACCAACCGGTTGGTTAGTATATTGCCGCACCAACCCCCATTCACCAAAAGCACCTCAAAATCCGAGGCCAGGACAGGAAACAGCTCATGCAGGAAAAAGCACGCGGGTCGCTGGCGGGTATCAGGGTGCTCGACGTCACCCACGCCCTGGCGGGACCGTTCTGCGCGCAAGTGCTAGCGGACCAGGGCGCCGACGTCATCAAGATCGAACCGCCCTCAGGCGACTTTTTCCGCGGCATCGGGCCTTTCCTCGCCGAAGACAAGGACCGCGAAATCGGCGGCCTGTTCCAATTTTGCAACCGCAACAAACGAAGCGTCGCCATCGACCTCAAACGGCCCGAAGGCCGCGAACTGCTCAAAAAACTTGCCTCCCAGGCCGATGTGCTGATCGAAAATTACCGCGTCGGCGTGCTGGAAAAGATGGGCCTGGGCTATTCCACCCTCAAGGAACTGAACCCAAAGCTGGTCTATACTTCGATCCGGGGCTTCGGCGACGATTATGGCGGCACAAGCCCCTACCGCGATTGGCCGGCATTCGATGCCATCGCCCAGGCGATGGGCGGCTGGATGGGCGTCACCGGCTTCGACGCCGATCACCCCACCAAGACCGGCGCCGGATTGGGCGATACGGTCCCCGGCCTCTACGCCGCGCTGGGAACATTGAGCGCCCTGTGGGAAGCACGCAGCACCGGATTGGGGCAATATGTCGATATTTCGATGGTGGACAGCGTGTTCGCCATCGCCGAAAACCTATCCACCATCTTCGCCTACACCGGCAATTCCCTCGCCCCGAGCGGGAATTCCAACACCGGGCTTTCCCCCACCGGGTCCTTTCAGGCCAAAGACGGCACGATCGTCATCGCCGCCCCTCACGACCATCTATGGCGCGACCTCTGCACGCTGATCGACCGCAACGACCTTCTCGCCGACGCCCGTCTCGCCACCGAAAAAGACCGCTGGGTACATCGCGAATATATCACCCAGGAAATCGAAAAATTCACCAAGAACCACACCAAGGCGGAATTAAAGACCAAATTTGGCGGAAAAGTCCCCTTCGGGCCGGTCTATACCGCGGCCGACATCTATGCGGATTCACACTTCAAGGCCCGCGACATGATCGTCGACGTGCCACATCCCGAACTCGAACAATCCGTCAGGATCGCGGGCACCCCGGTCAAGCTGTCACGCACCCCGGGCGGCGTGCAAAGGCGCGCCCCGTGCATCGGCGAACATAACGAAGAAGTGCTGACCGAATACGGCTTCTCATCCACCGAGATCGCCTCTTTCCGCCAAGCCGGGGTGGTGTTCCGCTCCGCGCTCGCCGAACGTATCGCGGGGAAATAACGCAAGGGGGCATGGTGCCGGGTGAGAGGATTGAACTCCCGACCTTCGGTTTACAAAACCGCTGCACTACCGCTGTGCTAACCCGGCCCCGATTGCGATGCAGTCCTATAACGGCGAACCTGGGGGTTCGCCAAGAGGGCATTTTAGGTGAGAGCAATATGCCATCACTTGCTATCGCTTGCTGGCATGAAATTGCTCGTTAAAATATAGAGCAAGCGTGATGACACAGGAAATTCGAGCAAACCTAAAGTCATCACGCTTGGGCTGTTCATCGGGGAGCGGGTCCGTGGTAAGAGAACCCCATGTCCAATCCCACCCCCTTCCATCCCGATCTCGCGGGCCGGCGTGTGCTGGTAACGGGTGCCGCCGGTTTCATCGGCTATCATCTCGCCCAAGCCCTGCTCGCGCGTGGCGCGACGGTGGCCGGTTTCGATAGCCTGAATGATTATTACGCTGCTTCCCTCAAGCAGGCCCGCCTGGCGCAACTCACCCCGCACCAGAATTTCACCTTCACCCAAGGCCGTCTCGAACAGCCCTGCGCATGGAACGATCTGTTCGCCGCCTTTCAGCCCGAAATCGTGATCCATCTCGCCGCACAGGCCGGCGTGCGCTATTCGCTCGAAAACCCCGCCGCCTATGTGGATGCCAATATCTCCGGCTTTCTGGCCGTGCTGGAAGCCTGCCGCCGTCATCCGGTGGCGCATCTGATCTATGCCTCCTCCAGTTCCGTTTACGGGTTGAACGAAAAGACCCCTTTTTCCGAACATGACGGCGCCGATCACCCGGTATCGCTGTATGGCGCCACCAAGCGCGCCAACGAACTGATGGCCCATTCCTACGCCCATCTGTTCGCCATCCCCGCCACCGGATTGCGGTTTTTCACCGTCTATGGCCCGTGGGGCCGCCCCGACATGGCCTATTATCTGTTCACCAAGGCGATTTTGGCCGGCGAGCCGATCAAATTATTCAACCACGGCCATATGCGGCGCGATTTCACCTACATCGACGACGTAATCACCGCCATGCTGCGGCTGATCCCGCACGCACCCCAACCCAACCCGGATTACGATTTCACCCATCCCACCCCCGCCGCCGCCCGCGCGCCGCACAGGGTCTATAACATCGGCAATCACACCCCGGTGGCGCTGGAACGCATGATCGCGGCGATCGAAACCGCGCTCGGGCGCGCCGCCGTGCGCGAATTGCTGCCGATGCAACCGGGCGACGTGGTGGCCACCTGCGCCGATGTCGATGATCTGATGCAAGCAGTGGGCTTTTCGCCCTCCACCAGCATCGAAGACGGCATCGATCGCTTTGTGCGCTGGTACCGGGCATATTACGGCGCATGACCGAACCGCTCGCGCTTTACATCCACTGGCCGTTTTGCCTGTCCAAATGTCCCTATTGCGATTTCAACTCGCATGTGCGCGAACGCATCGATCACGCCCGCTTCGCCGCCGCCCTGCGCACCGAACTCGCGTTCGAGGCTGCCCGCATCGGCCCGCGCCCCCTCGGCTCGATCTTTTTCGGCGGCGGCACGCCCAGCCTGATGGAGCCGCAACTGGTGGCCGACCTGATCGCCGACGCCACCCGGCTGTTCGCCCCCGTCGCCGACATCGAAATCACCCTGGAAGCCAACCCGACCAGCGTGGAAATCGGCAAACTGACCGCGTTTCGCGCCGCGGGAGTCAACCGCCTGTCGCTCGGCGTGCAAAGCCTCGACGCGGCGGCGCTGCAATCCTTGGGCCGGCAACATGATGTGGCCGAAGCCAGACGCGCGCTTGAACTCGCCCGCGCCATATTTCCGCGCCTGTCGTTCGATCTGATCTATGCCCGCCCCGATCAAACCTTATCCGCCTGGCGCGCCGAACTGACCCAGGCGCTGGCCCTGGCCGCCGATCATCTGTCGCTCTATCAACTCACCATCGAGCCCGGCACCCCGTTCGAGGCCCGCCATCGCCGCGGCGAAATTCTGCTGCCCGCAGACGATCTGGCAGTGCGGCTCTATGAAGCCACCGCCGAGGAAGCCGCGAAATTCGGCCTGCAACGCTACGAAATTTCCAATTACGCCAAACCAGGCGCCGAAAGCCGCCATAATCTGGCCTATTGGCGCTACGCCGACTACCTGGGCATCGGCGCCGGCGCGCACCAGCGGCTGGTGCTCGACGCCGCCCGCTTCGCCGAAAGCCGCCATCGCGCCCCCGAACCCTGGGCGGCCCTGGTGGAACAACACGGCCATGGCACCGCGCACCGCGAAAAAATCGAACCCGCCGACGCCGCGCGCGAGATGCTGCTGATGGGTCTGCGACTCAACGAAGGCATCGACGCGGCCCGCTTCGCCCAACGCACCGGCGTGCCGCTCGACGACGCATTGGATCAAACCATGCTGCGCGCCGCCATCGAGGAGGGTTACCTCGAACGTGATGCGACCCATTTGCGGGCGACCGCGCAGGGGCAAATCAGATTGGATGCGTTGTTGGGAGCGGTGGTGAAGTAAGGTGGCGTTTCAAGAAATATTATTAAAATAAATAGGTTGATCTAAAGGAAGTGTCTTCTTTTTGTGAACAAAAAGAAGCAAAAAAACTTTATTCGATTTTGTTACGCTACGAACGGGATAATTTGTGCGGGTCCAGGGCGTTCGTCGGCTGATACCAGGCCGCGTAAAGACTGACCCTGCCAATTCGTCGTTGCGAGCCCCAGTTGCGTTTCTTGGGCGAAGCAATTCATCTTCTTCTCCCGGCGTCCGATTGGACCAAAACAAGATGGATTGCTTCGCTACGCTCGCAACGACGACGGCGCGCGCGCGCGCGCGCGAGAGAGAGAGAGTCAATCTTTACGCGGCTTGGTATGAGTTGGATCGATTGCGCAGCCGACGAACGCTCTCGTGGTCAAAATCACACGCTTGTTACCCGTGCGCAGGAGGGCGAGCTTCAACCCGAAGCTGCCCTTTGAAGATGGTTTCCTATTGCCCGGGGCGGGCCGAAACGACACGATCCGCTTTCTGGCTGATGCCTCAGAGAGCGGCCAACCTCGAGTCGACTCTAAGCCCCGCGCACGGGTTCCGGCATCGGTAGATCGACGCCGCGCGGCGGATTGGCATGAGCCCCGAGACCCGCGATTTCTTGATCGGACGCAGCAGCGGCGGACGGAATGAAAGCGCCAACTATGGACTTGGGGCATCGGGCCATACCGGAAGTATTGACGGACGGCATGGCAACGATCAGGATACCGGAGGAGTTGTAACTCACCCGAACGTCGTGGAGACAAAAAATGAAAGTTAATTGTAAAGGCGTTGCAAAGATTGCACACGCAGTGACCGGCAAAATAATTGAAATCAACAGCAATGAGCTGGACTGGGATGCAGTCGAGAGTGATGAAAGGCAAATGGGTGCAGAAGTCCATTATGAAGCGGCGCTAGAGCACGTTCGGATCACATTGAACCATATACGTGCGATGAACGTGCTCTAGCCTTTTGTTTTTACGCATGATTCACGCCTACGTGTCATTCAACC
>JAJZHU010000166.1 GCA_021798375.1 Pseudomonadota bacterium
CGCCAACACGCGCAATTTGCCGCTGGCGCGGCGGCGTTCGATCGCGCCATCCACCAATGTGGCGATGCCCGCACTGTCATAGCCGCGATATTCCAACCGCGAGAGTCCATCGAGCAACAACGGCACCGCATCCGCCGCCCCGATCACGCCGACAATGCCGCACATTATGTTTGACCCTTTTTGCGCGCCGCGCGAAATTCCGCCGCGCGTCCCGGCATTTCTTCCTGCCGCGCCCGCCCGAACGCCATCGCATCGGCGGCCACATCGCGCGTGATTACGCTGCCCGCCGCCACAAACGCGCCGTCGCCAATGCTCACCGGCGCCACCAACACGCTATCGGAACCCACAAAGCACCCCGCGCCGATGTTGGTGCGGGTTTTCACAAATCCATCGTAATTGCAGGTGATGGTGCCGGCCCCGATGTTGCTGCCCGCCCCCACCGAGGCATCGCCCAGATAAGACAGATGATTGGCCTTGGCCCCCGCCCCCAATTGCACCGCTTTCAATTCAACGAAATTGCCCACATGCGCGCCCGCGCCCACATCGGTGCCGGGACGCAACCGCGCATAAGGCCCGATTATCGCCCGCGCCCCCACATGCACGCCCTCCAGATGCGAAAAAGCCCGGATCACGGCGTCGGATTCTACCGTTACTCCAGGGCCGAACACCACATGCGGTTCCACCACCACATCGGGCGCCAAAACCGTATCGGCGGCAAAAAACACCGTTTCGGGTGCAATCAGCGTGGCGCCGCCCTCCATCGCCGCCAGCCGCAACCGCGTTTGCATCACCGCCTCGGCGGCGGCCAGTTCGGCGCGCGAGTTGATGCCACGCAATTCATCGAACGGCGCCTCGATGGCCGCCACGCGCACGCCGTCGCGGCGGGCGATTTCCACCACGTCGGTCAGATAATATTCGCCCTTGGCATTTTCCGCCCCCACCGCCTGCAACCAGCGCCGGAATGCGGCCGCCGGCGCCGACAGCACGCCCGCATTGCACAGACCGATGGCGCGTTCCTCCGGGCGGGCGTCGGCCCATTCAACGATACGCTCGACGTAACCATCCTGTTCCACCACACGGCCATATTTGCCCGGCTCGGGCGGACGCATGGCCAGCAACACCAGATCCGCATCGCCCACCGCCGCCCGCGCCTGCAATCGCGCGATGGTTTGGCGGGAAATCAATGGGTTATCGGCATATAATACCGAAACCCGGCCGTCGCCGAAATACGCCGCCGCTTGCAACGCCGCGTGCGCGGTGCCCAGACGATCCTGCTGCACCACGCACAGATGGGGGGCGGCCTGGGCTTCCAATTCCGCCATCCCCGGCCCCACCACCACGACGATGTGGTCGAACAGCCCCTGGCACGAGGCGATCAGATGTTGCAACATCGATCGTCCGGCGATGGCGTGAGAGGCCTTGGGGCGCGCAGACTTCATGCGCGTGCCCAGCCCGGCGGCAAGAATGATGGCGGTGTCGGTCATAAGTTTATCGGTAGCCGCACACGCAAAACCTGTCAAAATCTATCCTCTGACTTTTGATTGCGAAAGATTTCACCATGCCCCCGCCCACCTGTCTGATTTTCGATCTCGACGGCACTTTGGTCGATAGCATTCCCGACCTTGCCGCCTGCATCAACCGCGTGTTGGCCACTCGCGGCCTGCCGCCGCTCTCGCCCGCGCAAGTCACCGGCATGGTGGGCGACGGTGCCGCCGTGCTGCTGCGCCGGGTGTTCGGATTTTATAAAATGCTGCCCGACGACGACGCCATAAAAAATTTTCTGACCGATTACACCGCCCACACCGCCGACGAATCGGTGCCCTACCCCGGCGCCATCGCCACGTTGCAACAATTGCACGCGGCGGGCTTCATCATGGGCGTCTGCACCAACAAGCCCGAAGCCCCCGCGCGGCAATTATTGCAACAACTCGGCATCGCCCATTTATTCGCCGCGATCAGCGGCGGCGACAGCTTTGCCGTGCGCAAGCCCGATCCCGGCCATTTGCTCGGCGCCATCGCGGCGACCGGCGGCACGCCCCGGCGGGCCGTAATGATCGGCGATCACGCCAACGACATGCAAGCAGCCTGGAGCGCCGGCGTGCCGGGCATTTTTGTCCAATGGGGTTACGGCGGCGCCGAAATGGCCGCAGGCGCCATCGCCGAGGCGAGCCGCTTTGAGGAAATTCCGGGTCTCGTCGAAATCTTATTCAGCCACGGGCCAAATCACTGATTGCTGGCCGCCATGATGGGTTCGGGCTGCGCCTTATCCAAATACAACGTGACCAGCGAGCCGCTCGGGGTGGTGAACGCCACCCGCACCAACTCCATCTGCCCGTTAGGCCCAACCGGCGCGATCCAGGCCGCCCCGGTGGAGGGTTGCTTTTCCCGCAGGCGTTCCTGTTGTTCGTTATCGTCCGATGCGGTGGGTTTGGGACCGCCCGCCAACACCGCGCCGGTAAAGATGCATTTGTGCGCCATCCCGGCAAAGCTCGATCCATGCTCGGCGACAAGCGTCTCGTCGGGCGCCGTGGCGGCGTGCAATCCGGTCAGCATACGCCCATCGAACACATGCACATCGGCATCGCAACGTCCGCTCCTGGCTTCCTTGCGCAGCAACCCCAACACCGCGCTGACGTGATCGGTGGAATCGATGGCAACACCGGCCGGCATGGGTTGGAATTGATCGGCGGCATCATCGTCGTCTTGCGGCGGGGATTCGTTGTCCACTTGCGGTTCACCCGCGCCAAAATGCAGGATGGCGTGATAAATATGGCCACGCGCTTCGCCGTTGATCTCGAACCGATCGGGGCGCGGACCGGCGGCGGTTTCGGCGCCCGAGGCGGTGATTTCGCGCTCAACCGGGAAAAACAAGCCATAAAGCCCGGTGGTGTGATATTCGACCCCCACCTGATAGGCATGGTTGCTGCGCGAAAGATCGACCGAAAAACTCATCACCCGCAACCCGTGCGTATAGCCGGTATAATGCAGAGCCGTGCGTGTCTGAGTGGCCCTGGCGACCCCCGCCAACGCCAACATTCCCATCATGCCGCAAATAAATTTCCCCATGGTTACGATCATGAACGAAATTTTAGCTTAACCGCAAGTGAAAAATTCAGCGCCCTGCCTTGGGAATGGAACCGCCGTCCGGTTTTTCCCTCTTGCGCGCCTGGCAAGATCATCATAGAACCCGGCTCCCGAACAGGATGGGCGCGTAGCTCAGCGGGAGAGCATCGCCTTCACACGGCGGGGGTCACAGGTTCAATCCCTGTCGCGCCCACCATCCTTCGAGTGACTAAACTATGGCCGGTCTGGTGGCAGAGTGGTGATGCAGCGGACTGCAAATCCGCGTATGCCGGTTCGATTCCGGCCCAGACCTCCAAGTTTATGCACATCCAGGGAAGTTCAGCCCAATATATCCCAGGTTGGCGCTTTTCGGACATCGGCAAGCCGCCGGCATTTGGATCAGGGAGGAGTCCCCAAAATACAATCCCGCGAAATCGCAACAAGAGTTACGTTTTACTCTCGTAAACCATCGCCGCATTCACCAGGTGCAAGCTCGTCCGCAAGCAAGCGATGAAATTATCTCAAATAGAAAATTCTTTCGTGCTGGCCTGCGATCAGATCAACGATCCCCGAACCATCGGCGCGCTGCCGTAATTCAGTTGCAGGAATTTCTTGTCAATCATCCCGGCGCCCAAGCCCGCGATTGGGTAAAGACCGCGAATATTTTCTTTTTATCAAGCCATATCGTAACCGGATCAGCTTCCCGGCAAAAATGCTCATTGGAGTCACTGGCAAATCAAGCGCCGCGGCATTATCTATCAATAGGACATTGTGCGCGCAGCAATGGGCTGCGATCACATAGAACAAAACCAAGACCACGGATTCCCAAGCGGTGGGATATTTCCGTCGCAATGGATCCAACCCATAAGACAGCGGAGAAACGACATGGAAAAGACCACCTTGCACAACGGGTTGGATATGCGCCTCGCTGCCCTGGAAGAGCGACTTGGGGTATTGCGAAAGAAAATGCGTAAAGCCACCGACATCGAAAAAGTCGTAGGACACGCCACCATTCAAGATCTGGAGACGCGGCACGCGGAACTTACACAGCAAGTGCGCGAGTTGGACCTTAAAGGCCCAGGCCTGCTGCAAAGCTTCCAAGCCGATTTTCTTGTTCTGGCCGATAACCTGACCAACTCGGTGGATGAGGCCCTGCGAAAAATCGACGCGAATACCATCGCACACCCAACCAGCACGCCACCACACAAATCGTAAAAAACGCTGCATTGAAAAGGTTCAACGAGGCGCGGAACAAATGTCCAGCACTGTTCCGCAGCCCATTGAAAAGATTGGTGAGCCCGGTGGGAATCGAACCCACGACCCCGTGATTAAAAGTCACGTGCTCTACCGATTGAGCTACAGGCTCTAACCTCACCACCCCGAAAACAAGCCGGGGAGCGCCTTCAACCAGAGCGGCTCTCCGGCGTCAACCCCTTATCGGTGATTACTTCACATCCGCGGCGATTTGGGCGCGGATTAGCTTGTCGGGATCCTGCACCATGCCCATCGAACCCGAGCCGCGCTTGATCTCGTTGACGTATTTCATACCCTCGACCACGCGGCCAAAGATGGTGTATTTGCCGTCCAGGCTGGGTGCCGGCTGGAAGCAGATAAAGAACTGGCTGTTACCGCTGTTCGGATCTTGCGAACGCGCCATGCCGACCGTGCCGGTAAGGAAGTGGGCGAATTTGGAAAATTCAGCCGGCACGTTGGGCAGCTTGCTGCTGCCGGTGCCGGTGCCGGTGGGATCGCCGCCCTGGGCCATAAAGCCATCGATCACGCGGTGGAACGGGGTGCCGTTATAGAACCCCTCGCGCACCAGCTTTTTGAACTGCGCCACCGTCTTGGGGGCCAATTCGGGGCGCAATTGGATCACGATGCGGCCGTTCTTGGTATCGAGGTAAACCGTATTTTCCGGATCGAGCTTGATCTCGCCGGTGGCATCAGCTTCAGACATGGAGACTCCCAACAGACTTGTGGTCAGTAAAGCGGTGGTTAACAAAGCAGGGGCAAACAAACGACGGCGCGAGACGACGCAACGGTCCGTGGCTTTGGTCATGATCAATGGTCCGTTCTCTGTGGTTGCGTTCCGTCCGCATTGCTGGCGTCCACCGGCGCGTTGTCTGTATCACCGCGACGCGCCAAGGCGCAACGCGCCGTGATTTGTTCCAACGTATGGGCGGGCACGAAACTGGAAACATCGCCGCCCAGCTCGGCGATTTCCTTGATATAGCGCGACGAGATGAACTGGTGACGCTCGCTGGCCATCAAGAACAAGGTTTCCACCTCGGGCGCCAGACGGGCGTTGATGCCCGCCATCTGAAACTCATAATCGAAATCGGAAACCGCCCGCAAACCGCGCACGATCGCCCTGGCCCCAAGTTTGCCGGCGAACTCCACCAACAACCCATCGAACTCCTGCACCAATATCTCGGCGCCGGTCCGCGCCGCGATCGCCGGGATCTCGGCCATCACCAACGCCACGCGCTCAGGCAGTGAAAACAACGGC
>JAJZHU010000167.1 GCA_021798375.1 Pseudomonadota bacterium
CCATCAGCACACTCTCGGCGTGCGGCTGATGATGGAACCCGGACGCTTTCTGATCGGCCCCGCCGGGCTGTTGCTCGCATCGGTGATTAGGGTAAAACAAACCGCGCACCGCCGCTTCGTGGTGCTTGACGCCGCCATGAACGATCTGATGCGCCCGGCCATGTACGATGCCTGGCACGGCATCGTGCCGGTGGCGCCCGAATCTCTGCACGCGGGCGTTACGCCCGCCGATGTGGTCGGCCCGGTGTGCGAAACCGGCGACATCTTCGCCCGCGACCGCCTGCTGCCCGCGATCGAACCCGGTCAGCGCGTGGCCTTGCTGGATGCCGGCGCTTACGGCGCCTCGATGAGTTCGACCTACAACGCCCGCCCGCGCGCGGCGGAAGTGTTGGTGGATAACGGCAAGACCCATCTGATCCGCGCCCGTCCCGGCGTGGAGTCCTTGTGGCGCGACGAGATCATTCCCGCATAACCCCGCCACTCCATCCGGGCAGGAACGACGCCTCGGGCATCGCCGCCAACTCCAGCGCCCGCGCCACGGCCCAATCGAAATCATTCGCCAACCACACCGAATCGATGTGTTTGCGCAAATAATCGGCCCAGGCAAACTCGCTGAACGGCATCTGATCCTTGGCAAACCCGCCGCGCCGCCGCAACTCGCCGGCCAGGCTGCGATAGGGGTCGTCCACCATGTCCTTGATATGCGCGGGCAAAAAATCCAACCCCGCCCGTGCGCCATTCGTCAAATCGCCATTCGTCAAATCGCCGTTTGGGCCGCGGGCGCGAATCCAGCCGCGCGGGTGCAACTCGCGCCAGAATTCATCCTCGGCCAGACGCGACAAATCCTCCACCAGATGAACCGCCAGCGAGGCTTCACCCTCTTCATACAAAACCCGTGCCAGATGATGACCATCGAGCAAATAGAACCGCCCGCGCGGCCCCGCCACCACCGGAATCTGCTGCAATGCCAACAGCGCGTTTCGCTGCGCCCGATCCTTGGCCCGCCACTTCGCCCGCTTCACAGCCACCTCACGCAGCCCCAGGCTCATCTGCGTGGGGCGCAAATCGTCGATCGCCAGGTACCGAGGGGCAGAAGCAGGTGCGAATAGCATGAGGCCAAAGCTATCAAACTGTGCCGGAAAAGGCGAGTCCCCCGCAATTACACAATTACGGTGACCAATTACGCAGAAATTACGGTAATGCCGTGGCGGGCGCCGTCCACACCATCACCGTAATTCTTTCGGCAGTTCATCTCGAAGCAATACGCTACCTGAACGCTTATCGATCTCATAGAGCACGTCCGGCCCGTCGGTCAGGTAAAGCACCCCTCCAACGACCAATGGAGGACCATCAATTTTCCCCTTGAGATCATGACTCCATACCTGCTTTCCCGTCACCACGCTAATATCACTCAACCATGTACTGAAATCCGCAGCGGGGGACAGTAGATAGACATTATCGTAATCAGAAGCAATTGGATCGGGCTGAAGACCTCCATCGCCGGTCGCTATCGGCAACTCCCATGCTGCATGTCCGTCAGATACGTCAAATGCCCACAAGAATCCCTTACGAGCGATGAACGGCATGCCGCTGTAGCCAACAAAAAACAAGAATCGATCGTTCACGGAAATCGCTATCGGATAAATGCGCCGATCTGAAACCGCTTTCCATACGACTGAGTTTGTTCGGGTGCGGAAGGCTTCAATCGTACCATCGCCGATGACTTTGAATATGGTATCAGCTCTGGCATCAATAATGTTTGCCGTTGAAGCATTCTTCTTAACTATTAGGCCGTTTGTTGCACTAAGGACGTAGGCATCTGTATATATTCTCCCGTTCGTATAGACGAGTTGATATATCGACCCTGGGCCACCCGGCTCATACTTCCAAATCCTCTTTCCAGTTTCAGCATCGAGTGCCTGCACCCCCATGCCTGTGGAGGTCGCCAGGAAGACGGTTTTGTTGTCACCCGTTATATGTGCTGTTTGAATTGCTGTGGACCATTTGAGTGAACCATTGTCTGTATTGAGACCAGTGACGGTCGACATATCATCAGAAACATAGGCTACTGTTCCGCCATGAACAATTGGCCCCACATCAACTGTTCCAGCCGATACGTGAGAAGTCCAGATCACGCGATTCAACCCTTTGTCAAGACACTGAATTTCATGTTCCCGCGCTATATATATGCGATCTATTTCGCCCGAAGGTGTAGTTGTCATAGCAATTCTTGCACCTCTGAGAGCGCCTATACTTTGCGCAGCAATCTTGCTGGAACGGCAAATCCCTTTGCCCACTAGAAGGACGACGCTAAGAAATATGCCTATAAAAACCGCGCTGACTTTCATCTCAATACCCTCCGATCAATGGTTTGGTGCCGGTACGAACAGAAATACATCGCCCACCCGAGGCGGATGACCAGGGAGCACGTCGCCGAGGTTATGTAGCATTTGCGAGGTCGGCGGAGCCCCACCCGGTCGCACGATGAAGAACGTGGCGTTTGTTGTGGGGCCCTCAGTTAGCACATACCTGAGCGCATCAGTCGCGTTCTGGGCACCTGTTCCGGTCGCATCCCCTCGCATGTAATCGTTGTAGTTGCGGCCCCCACCCCCCTGCAAATCGCGCGAATTTATTACACTTCCGTTGTGAACGAATTCTGATTTCCCACTGTCTATACGGTTCTGGATGACAGAAGCCAGCGCCTTAGCCTCTGCGGGAGTCTGGGTCGTCTTCTCTGCGTACGCTGCTGCCGCTTGTTGTTGTTGCGCTGGAGTGAGTGTGGTCGTAGTTAGAGAAGTTCCGGTGTTCTGCTGTCGGGCCTCACCTCCCGGCATCTTTGACGACGGCGTATTTTGCGCTAACTGCGTTCCACCCGCCCCCCCGACGGAGTCAGGTCTGCCCTGCGCTTCTCCACCAGCTAATGCGCCGGCCACCTTGGCCAACCCTCCCAGGAATATTGTGCCATGCTCCTGCAACTGCTTTGCCAGCAGCGCCCCAGCCTTGTCGACGGTCACCTCAACCGCATTTTTGACGTTGGCCACCACATTGCGCACCATCCCGCGCACGTCCTCGCCGGTATCCTGTGTCCATTGCGCGACACGGCGGAAGCTTGCCCGATCTACCCCACCCAAAGCCGCGATTTTTTGCACCGCCTGATGCAACACCGCACGGCCCCGATCTTGTGCCAGCCAACTACGGAACATGCCCGCGACGGCAGGCGGCATGAAGCGTATCGCGGCCTCGATCGCTCGGTCGGAAGCCGCGTTCAAGCAATTGGTGCATGGCGCTATCTTGCCATCGTCGGCATGTGGGCAAGTCCCGCTGCCGAAATAGCCATGATCTTCCCGTCCCTGGCACTGCCAACTATCTCTCGACATGTTATAAAACTCGCTAAAATACAGACATAAAGTTAGTTTTAATAACATTATTTTGCTCAGCGGGTCAAGCAGCAAGCGTGGGTCGGGCGTGGCCCGGCCACGGTCGTTTGGATGCGTACCCGCACACTACGTCAGATGCGGCAAATCCAGATATTCCTGGCTCTGCATCTCGATCAAACGCGAAGCCGTGCGCTCGAACGCCTTGGCCCCGTCGCCCTTTTCATACAAAGCATCCGGCGGCGCCGCGGCCGAGGCCACCAACTTCACCCGATGATCATACAGCGCGTCGATCAGCGTGATAAAACGCCGCGCCTTGTCGTAATTCTGCGGCGACAGCACCGGCACATCATCCAGCACCAGCGTGTGAAAATGGGTGGCCAGCGTCAGATAATCGCCCGGGCCCAAAGGCTTGCCGCACAGAGCTTCAAAATCGAACCGCGCCACGCCTTGCGCCGCCACCGGCACCTCGACCCGCCGCCCCATCACCAACAGATGCATCGGGGCCGCCTTGGCATCGCCCGACAACACGCCGAATGCCCGGTCCAACGCCGCCCGCGGGCGCGGGCCAGACGTGGCAACCCAGCTTGGCAGTAAATGCAAGCGTGCCCGGCGGTAATCGCGCACCCCATCCAGCACCATCACATCCAGATATTTCTTGATCAGCCCAATGAACGGCAAAAACGCATCGCGGCCGGGGCGGCCCAGAAACAAATCATCCGGCGTGGTGTTCGATGTTGCCACCACCACCACGCCGCGCGCGAACAAGGCCTCGAACAAACGGCCCAAAATCATCGCGTCGGCGATATCATTGATCTGAAACTCGTCGAAACACAGCAACGCCGCGTCCGACGCGATCTGATCCGCCAGCGGCGGAATCGGATCCGCTCCACCGGGATTTTCTCGCTTCCAGGCAAAGATCCGCTTGTGCGCCTCTTGCATGAACTGATGGAAATGAATGCGTCTCTTGCGCGCCACCAACGCCTCGGCAAAGAACAAATCCATCAACATCGACTTGCCGCGGCCAACCTCGCCCACCAGATAAAGCCCGCCCGGATGATCCTCGGGCGCTTCGTCAAACAGCTTTTTGCGGAACAGGCGGACAAGCAAATTCTCGTCGCCTCGTTTTACGGATGGTTCATAATGCTTCAGTTTCTGCCACAAATCCTGCAACCGTTCGGCCGCCAAAGCCTGGGCGGGATCGGTTTTCAAGGCTCCCGCGGCCAGCAGGCCGCGATAGGCGGGCAACGGTCCCTGGTGGACGGCCATCTCATTCATGCTGCGCTGCAAACTCATAATGCTTCGATAGCGAAGTATTGTTAAAAAAACAACGGCGCGCCTCGCATTACTGCCCCACTTTTTTCTCGACCCATCCGCGTGCTATCTACCGCCACCTTG
Source organism: Pseudomonadota bacterium (assembly GCA_021798375.1). Taxonomy (GTDB): domain Bacteria; phylum Pseudomonadota; class Alphaproteobacteria; order Acetobacterales; family Acetobacteraceae; genus JAJZHU01. The sequence continues at coordinate 4,773 of JAJZHU010000167.1, forward strand.
CCGGGAGACAATCGATGAACCAACTCGACTACGCCGCCCTCGCCGCCGCCCCGGTGGAGCGCGACCCGTTCCCCTATCTGCTGGTCGAGGGTTTCGTGTATCCTCAGCTTCTGTCGGCCATCACCGGCGGATTGCCAAAGCTGGAACGCGGCGGCTCGTTCCCGCCCGCGTCGCTGTCGATGGGGGATGCCGCGCGCGATCTGTTCGCGGAAATTCAAGGCCCGCGTTTGCGCGATCTGGTGGCGCAAAAATTCGATCTCGACCTAAACGACAGCCCCACCATGGTCACGTTGCGTGGCTATTGCCGCGAGAAGGATGGGCGAATCCATTGCGACAGCACCGCCAAGCTTGTCACCGTGCTGCTCTATCTCAACCCGCCAAACGACGCCTGGTCGCGTTCGGCGGGCTGTCTGCGCCTGTTGCGCGGCCCCGGCGACCTTGAAAATTTCGTCCGCGAAGTGCCGCCGGAAAACGGCACGCTGCTGGTCTTCCCCAACAGCCCCCACGCCTGGCACGGCCACAAGCAATTCATCGGCCCGCGTTACACCGTGCAGTTGAATTACATGACCAACGACAACAAGGCCCGCAGCGAATTGCGCCGCCACCGGATTTCCGCCTTCCTCAAACGCTTTACCCCGGCCGCCTGAAAGCACTCATGACCCCAACTCCGGATTTCCTCGACCACCATCGCCCCGATGTGCCCGATCTGGTGGTGCCGCGCGGCGTGACCAGTTTCTACCTGCAAGGCCGCCCGGTACGCGGGCGCCTGG
>JAJZHU010000168.1 GCA_021798375.1 Pseudomonadota bacterium
GTCGTCGTCGCTGCCGAAGGAAATCACGTTGGCGACGGGGCCGAACACTTCTTCGCTGTAGGCGCGCATCCCCGGCTTTACCCCGGCCAGCACGGTGGGGCGATAGAACAGGCCTTCGTAGCTGCCGCCCGCCGCCAAGGTGGCGCCTTGCTTGACGCTTTCGGTGACGATGGCGTGGACGCGGTCGCGTTGCACTTCGCTGATCAACGGGCCGAGCGCCACGTTATCGGTGGCCGGATTGCCGACCGGCAGATGCTCGGCGCGGGCGGCCAGACGTTTGGTGAATTCCTCGGCAACCCGTTCCTGCACCAGGATGCGGCCCGATGCCATGCAGATCTGGCCCTGATGCAAAAAGGCGCCGAAGGCCGCATTGGAAGCCGCCACATCGAGATCGGCGTCTTCCAGAATGATCAGCGGGCTTTTGCCGCCGAGTTCCAGCGAGAAGCGTTTCAGCAGGCGTCCGCAGGTTTCGCCGATGGCGCGGCCGGCGGCGGTGGAGCCGGTGAAGCAGATCAGATTGGTGTCGGGGTGTTCCACCAGTGCCTTGCCGACATCGGCGCCGCCCGGCAGCATGTGGAACACGTCTTCGGGGAAGCCGGCATCCTCGATCAGCCGGGCCAGCATCACGCCGCCGGTGACCGAGGTGCGGGGATCGGGTTTGACCACCACGGTGTTGCCGGTGGCGAGTGCGGGGGCAATGGCGCGCGCGCCCAGCAGCATGGGGAAATTGAACGGCGAGATCACGCCCACCACGCCGTGCGGCGCGCGCTTGCCATAGCTGAGGCGGCCGGGGCGCGAGGGCAGAATGACGCCCTGGCTTTCAGACAACATGCCGGCGGCCTGGCGGAAAATGGCGATGGTCTCGTTGAGTTCCAGTTCCGCCTTGGGGCGGAACGAGCCGGTTTCGCGGATCACCCAGCCGATCAGTTCCTCGAAGTTGGCCTCGATGCCGCCCGCGACTTTCAACAGCAGGGCGATTTTCGAGCGATGATCGAGCGCCGCCCAGGCGGGCTGCGCCGCTTTGGCCCGTTTCACCGCCGCCGCGACATCCGCCGGGCTGCCCTGGCCGACGTGGCCGAGTTCCGCGCCGGTGGCGGGCTCGTTCACCGGCAGGGTTCCCGCCACCGCGGGCTGCCATTTGCCGAGGAATAATTTTCCGGCCCAGCGGGATGCATCGAGAAATTTTGAGTCGCTCATTGTCAGTTCCTTGCCCCATAAATTTTAATGACGGCGCGGCCGTTGGGCACGGGCCGCGCCAAGACACAGAGAATTATTGGCGTGCGATCATTCCTAGTCCGGCATGAGCAGAATCGGTTTGATCGCCACACCGGTTTCTGAATCATGGATGGCCTGTTCGATCGCATCGAATGGATAATAGCGGACCAAACGGTCGAATGGGAAGCGTCCTTCCATGTAGAGCTCGACCAGCTTGGGAATGAAGTTGTCGATGTCGGATTCGCCCTCGACGATGCCGCGAATCACCCGTCCCGCGCTCATGACATGGGTGAGATCGAACGAAGAGGTGGCGCCGGGTGCGGCGGCGCCGACCAGGCCGCACACGCCGCGCGGGGCCAGCAGTTTGATCGCGCCGGTGATCACGGCGGGGATTCCCGTGGTGTCGAGCACATAATCCAGGCCGGCGGGCACAAGTTGCGCGATTTGGCTTTCCATGTCGCCCAGGGTGGGATCGAAGGCATGGGTGGCGCCGAGTTCCAGCGCGATTTCACGCCGCGCGGGTTTGAGATCGGCGGCGAAAATGAAGGCCGCGCCCATCAATTTGGCCGCCATGATCGCGCTGAGACCCACCGAGCCCGCGCCGAACACCAGGAAGGAACTGCCGGGGCGCACCTTGAGCGCGTTCATCACCGCGCCGGCGCCGGTTTGGATGCCGCAGCCCAGCGGGCCGAGCAGGCGCAGCGGGGCATCGTTGCGAACCTTCACGACGTTGGCTTCGTGGCACAGCGCATGGGTGGCGAAGGAGGATTGACCGAAGACGTTGCCGGAAACGGCGGTGCATTCCCGCGATAGCGCGCTGCTGCCGTCGGGGCGGCGGCCGCCAAAATTGCGGCCGAAAAAATCATAGCAATAGGCCGGTTGGTGATCGCGGCAGCTTGGGCACTCGCCGCAGGAATTGAAACTGAGCACGACATGATCGCCGACCGCGACTTTGTGGACGCCCGCGCCCAGCGCCTCGACGATGCCCGAGGCTTCGTGCCCCATGACGGCGGGCAGCGGCACCGGGATATGTTGATCGCGCATCACCATATCGGTGTGGCACACGCCGACGGCGACGATTTTGACCAGGATTTCCCCGGCTTGCGGCGCTTCAAGGTCCAATTGTTCGAGTGTCATCGGCGCGCCTGGGGAGCGTGTGACGGCGGCGGTGATTTTCATGCGGTCCTCTTTATTTTCAATGGATTGGCGGCGATGGCGCGATGCCAATTGTTGGATGCGGATTAATTTTGCGATGCCGGCGGACGGGACGGTAAATGAACTTCCATCCATTATATGACGATTTGTGGCGGTTCTCATATAGGGTTGCGGAAAATAGTGGGGCCGCGCCGTGCAAGGCGGCAATGTTCAAGGGGGAAGAGAACCGGATTGCGGGCTTTATGAGCTATCTGCATGGGTCGTTCGACGCCGGGGACGAGATGAACCGGCGTAAGCTGGTGCTGGCCGGGCAGCTTGACGCGCTGGCGCGGGAAGCCGAGATCACGCTGGCGCAATTGTCGCTGGGTTTTATTCTAGCCCATCCGGCGATTACCTCGGTGATCGTGGGGCCGCGCACGCTCGACCAGTTGGAGGGGCTGTTGCCGGCGGGGGAGATACGGGTGGAGGCGGGGATATTGGAGCGGATCGATGCGTTGGTGCCGCCGGGGAGCATGTTGAGTTTGCCGTTGGATAAGACGCGGGTGGAGCGGTAGGGGGGAAGGTTCGTGTTGCCAAGGTGGCGTAGCAACCATTAAGATCGTTACGGTATCGATCCTTTCTATCCCTCATACGGCTTGCTTATAATAACAAATCCTTTCACGCTAAGCCGAACGAGACAAACCATCTTGGATGCCCATGATGACTGCGACTTGAATTTCGCAGGATTGCTCGTGTGGCAACGGGTCAAGCTCAATGATTGCGGCTCCATTTGTCCAGCGTACCATCTGCCCATGATGACGCTCGATCTGGTGGAAGCCTTCGGCAAGACGATTGTCGTCCAACGACAGCGAAATCCCATCAAGAGTGATCCCAGTCAACAACCCACCAAGCTTCCGGCAATCACCATTTTTGAAATCGAAGGTGGAAATCAGGCGCATCTGTCCAACAAGCGGCGGTATCCGCACACGAATACTTCCCTCTGTCAGCGTCAAAGCGCAGAAGGCTGTGGGAGGATAGCCACAAGCGATTGAGCGTCTAGCCAAGCGTGCACGTTGTCCATCCACCATCTCGCCTTCTTCAATGCGTGGTGCGCAGTAATCCGCCCGCACGAATGCTGCCTCGGGATAAAGCTTTTGGTATTCGGCCGCATTTTGGAACATGCCGCGGTTTCGGTCATCAAGGTAAGATTCCGCTTCCGCGCCTTCGGCCATGATCACATCATGGCTTTCAAGCTCAAGATGGAAATATTCCACGCTTTCCACAGAACGCATTTGCGCGATGGAGCCGCCATTGACCAAATGCCGGGCAGGAATCAGCACGCCATCAATGAACATCGCATGCAGCGGCGAGACATAAAGATCACGCTTGGGAACCCCGTCCGCCAAAGCGCCCGGCCTGAACACGATCGGCAACACATCACGATTGCCTGCGGCAAACCGACCCCCGTAGGACCGTCGCCCAATCCAGCGTAGCGGACGCGGGACACCAGCATGGGTGATTAAGGCATCGCCAATCTGCAAATTTTCCACCGGCACTTCGCCCCGGTCCGTGAGTATCCGGGTACCACGGCAATAGCAGGGTGTGCCATCGACGGTGATATTCGTGCCACCCAGCCCGTCGCTGGCAGCGTGGAAATATTCACCAGCGTAGCCGCCACCCAGTGCCAGCGTCGCAGAATTGATCCCTTCGGTAACCACCAACTGATCGGTGCCCGAGTAGAAATTCGCCGCGCCGCCGGCCGAAAAAGAGAGATAGGTCAGATCGATGGTGCCGCCTTGATTCAGGATGGTGCCCCCAGCGCTGCCACCCGACAGCACGATAGCCCCGCCGCTGCCCACGATCGTGCCGCTCGCCGTGCCGCTGTACAAAAACTCGGTTCCACCGCCATTCACAATTGTCACATGGGAGATGCCTCCGGCGAACACATTTTGATTACCGCCGCTGTTCACCGTGGTGCCACTTACCGTGCCGAAAACCTCAACTACGCCAGCGCTATTCACGATGGTGCCGCTTGTGGTCCCTCCGCGCGAGACAAACTCGTAACCGCCGCTGCTGATACTATTACCGCTAGCGATGCCACCGGAAACGATCACCTCCCGTCCGCCGTTCTTTACAATACTGCCGCTGTCTAAACCGCCGGAAAGAATCGCATCCGTTCCACCGCTACTGACATTGGTGCCGCGTGTGGTCCCTCCACGCGAGACAAACTCGTAACCGCCGCTGCTGATACTAGTACCGCTAGCGGTGCCGCCGGAGGCGATCACCTCTTGTCCGCTGTTCTGCACGATACTGCCACTAGCAAAACCGCCAGAGAGAATCACATCTGCCCCACCGCTACTGATAATGGTGCCGCTGGCCGCACCGCCGGAATAGACATATTCATTGCCGCCGGAATGCAAGATCGTCCCAGTGGCTGTTCCGCCAGAGATCACCTCGAATCCGGCGCTTTCCACGGTCGTACCGCTGATGGTCCCACCGAAAAAAACCGTCTCCTGTCCGCCGTTCACGAGATTGCCGCTGGCCGCACCGCCGGAATAGACATACTCATTGCCGCCGGACTGCAAGGTCTCCCCCACAGCGGCGCCTCCAAAGATCACCTCCAGTCCGCCATTCACCAGAGTGCCGCTGGCCACGCCGCCTGAAAAAATCGTTAATTGCCCGCTGCCATTCACAGTGGAACTAGTGGCGATGCCACCTGAATACACGGCTTCCGTGTCGTGTGAGTTCAACGTGAGGTCAAAACTGGATTGATTGGCCCATAAAACTGTGGTGGTCACAACGAGGCGCTCCTTGTCAGTTTGAGGGCTGCGTTATGGCCGAACGAATCTGGAGACGACGAACATTGGCTTGGTCCCCATTTTAACTCGACTTAAAGACGCAACTCAAAATATGATTATTTTCTATGGATTACTCCCCTTACGATAGAAATCATATCCCCTTCGGAACGTTATTCGGCAATAAAATTCTGGTCGGGAAATGTGCATAATACCCTCCAGGCTTCCGTTGCGCGTCGTTTATGCGCAATAGTCCAAATCGGCTGCGTCATGTTGCAAGACTTCCGCCATGGGCGGTCATATGATGTCAGAGTGTAGCTATAATGTGCCATTCGACTTGGCATTTAATATAAAAATCGGGAGGGATCAGCCATGTCGCGTCTA
>JAJZHU010000169.1 GCA_021798375.1 Pseudomonadota bacterium
GGATAGCACAGTGCGCCTGATGGGATTTGGCCATCGCGTGTATAAAAACTGGGATCCGCGCGCCAAGATCATGGAACAAACCTGCCACGAAGTGCTGGGCGAACTCGGGATCAAGGACGATCCATTGCTCGATCTGGCCATGGAACTCGAGAAGATCGCGCTGTCCGATCCGTATTTCGTGGAGCGCAAGCTGTATCCGAACGTCGATTTCTATTCGGGCATCATCCTGAAGGCGATGGGCTTCCCCACATCGATGTTCACCGCGCTGTTCGCGCTGGCCCGCACCGTGGGCTGGATCAGCCAGTGGAAAGAAATGATCGAAGACCCCACCCAACGCATCGGCCGCCCGCGTCAGCTTTACATGGGGGCGACGCAGCGGGATTATGTGCCGCTGGATAAACGCTGAAACCAAAAAGGGGGAGCAGCAATGCTCCCCTTTTTTATTGGCTCATAGGGCTTCCCACAGCCGCAACGCCTGCACGGTCTCGGCCACATCATGCACCCGCACCACCCGCGCCCCGCGTGCAACCCCGGCCAGCGCCGCGGCGATAGATCCGCCCAGCCGCGCTTCGGGCCGTGCGGCCTCGGTATATTGCCCCACAAAGCGTTTGCGCGATGCGCCCAGCAGGATCGGGCAGCCCAGATTGGCCAGGATCGCCATCCGGTTCAGCAATTCCATCGATAGGGCGGCATTCTTGGCAAAACCCACCCCGGGATCGACCATGATATTGTGCCGCGCCACGCCCGCCCGTTCCGCCATATCGATCCGCAGGGCCAATTCTTCGGTCACGTCCACCGCCACGTCGTCGTAGTGGCCCAGCCGCTCCATGCTGGAGGGATCGCCGCGCATGTGCATCAGCACCACCGGCGCGTTCAATTCCGCCACCGTCTCGGCGGCATCCAGTTCATGCGCCAACGCCGCCACATCGTTGATGATGTCGGCTCCCGCCATCAACACCGACCGCATCACCTTGGCATGGCGCGTATCCACTGAAATTTTCGCGCCGCAGCCGCGCAACCCTTCGATCACCGGCAGCAGCCGGTCCAATTCCTGCTGCACCGGCATTTCGGCGGCCCCAGGGCGCGTGCTTTCGCCGCCGATATCGATGATCGCGGCGCCGGCCTCGACCATCGCCAAGCCGCGCGCCACGCTGGCCGCCACCGAATCGTCTATCCCGCCATCGGAAAAACTGTCCGGGGTGACATTCAAAATCCCCATCACCGCAGGCAGGGCCGCCATCCCGGCCCATTCACGTCCGCCGATCAGCCGCGCCGCCACATCCACCCAATCCGCCGCCAAATCCCCGGCCCGCACCACCCCCACCAATCGCCGGTCGTCAAACAACCGCGCCACCGCAAACGCCCCGCCATCCCCAAACGGCAATGCTACCCCAGCCGCCACCATCGCCGCGGCCCGGGCGCCGAAACTCAGGGTCAATGGCTCGATCAGGCGCATTGGGAAGGGGCTTTAAGGAGGGAAGGCAAGGCGGGGGCTTTTTTGCCTCTTGACCCCATTGGGGCCGTCACGCCTTGGCGTGCTTCGCACGACGGCCCCAAACCCCAAAAACAAAGTCGTAGCGGGGTCTGGGGCCAATGGCCCCAGCGGGTCCAAGGCAGAGCCCTGGCCTTTTCTTCCCTTTTTACCCCCCCTCCCAAAGCACCTAACCGGGCAATGGCTGAGGATCGAGGCCGGGTGGCGGGGTGGGGCGGGCGGTTGGCACCGAGGCGCGGCGGGATTCGGGGGCGGGTTCGTCGACCAGTTTTTTGATCACCGGTTCGCCGCGCAGCACGGTTTTGATTTCGTCCAGCGATAGGGTTTCGTATTCCAGCAGGCCCTGGGCGAGTTTTTCCAGTTCGTCCGCGTTGTCGGTCAGGATTTTTTTTGCGCGGGCATAGGCGGCGTCGATCAGGCTTTTGACTTCGCTGTCGATTTCCCGCGCGGTGGCTTCCGATACATTTTTGGCCTGGGTGACGGAGTGGCCGAGGAATACTTCCTGGCTGTTGTCGCCGTAGGCGATCATGCCGAGTTTTTCGCTCATGCCCCATTCGGTGATCATGTGCCGGGCGGTGCTGGTGGCCATTTTAATGTCGCCCGAGGCGCCGGTGGAGACATTGTCGGCGCCGAAAGTGAGTTCTTCGGCGGCGCGGCCCCCCATGGCCATCATCAGTTGGTCGAGCAGCTTGGCGCGGCTGACGCTGTAGCGATCGCCTTCCGGCAGGCTCATCACCATGCCCAGGGCGCGGCCGCGCGGGATGATGGTGGCTTTGTGGATCGGGTCGCAATGGGTGGTGTGCATCGAGCAGATGGCGTGACCGCCTTCGTGATAGGCGGTCATCTTCTTTTCTTCGTCGCTCATGACCAGCGAGCGGCGCTCGGCGCCCATCATCACTTTGTCCTTGGCGAATTCGAGTTCGGCCATGGCGACGGTGCGCTTGCCCAGGCGCGCCGCGAGCAGGGCGGCCTCGTTGACCAAATTGGCCAGATCGGCGCCCGAAAAGCCGGGCGTGCCGCGGGCGATGGTCTTGGCATCGACATCCGAGGCCAGCGGCACTTTTTTCATGTGTACGCGCAGGATTTTTTCGCGGCCCAGCACATCGGGGTTGGGCACCATCACCTGGCGGTCGAAGCGGCCGGGACGCAGCAGGGCGGGATCGAGCACATCCGGGCGGTTGGTGGCGGCGATCAGGATCACGCCTTCGTTGCTTTCGAACCCGTCCATCTCGACCAGCATCTGGTTGAGCGTTTGTTCGCGTTCGTCGTTGCCGCCGCCAAGTCCGGCGCCGCGATGGCGGCCGACGGCGTCGATTTCATCGATGAAGATGATGCAGGGCGCATTTTTCTTGCCCTGTTCGAACATGTCGCGCACCCTGGATGCGCCGACGCCGACGAACATTTCAACGAAATCGGAACCCGATATGGTGAAAAACGGCACGTTGGCTTCGCCGGCGATGGCGCGGGCGAGCAAGGTCTTGCCGGTGCCGGGGGGGCCCACCAGCAGCACGCCTTTGGGGATTTTGCCGCCCAGACGTTGGAATTTGCCGGGATCTTTCAGGAAATCGACGACTTCCTCCAGTTCCGATTTGGCTTCGTCGATGCCGGCGACATCGTCGAAGGTCACGCGGCCCTGTTTTTCGGTGAGAAGTTTGGCGCGGGATTTGCCGAACCCCATGGCGCGTCCGCTGCCGGATTGCATCTGCCGCATGACCAGCAGCCAGAACACCACCACCGCCAGGATCGGCCCCCAGGTGAACAGGATGCGCACGAAAATATTGCCGTCGGCGTCTTCTGCTTTGGCGGTGATCTGGACGTTCTTGTCCGTCAGCCGTTGCATTAGGCTGGGATCGTCGGGGGAGTAGGTTTGCAGGTCGCGATTATCGGTGAATTTGCCGGTAATATTATGGCCTTGGATGGTCACGCTTTTGACCTGCCCTTGGCTCACATCGGTCAGAAACTCGGAATAGGACAGCGGGCCGGCCGCGGCGTGGTCGGTTTGGTTGGGCTGGACCAACTGGAACAGCACGAACACCAGCAACCCGACGATGCCAACGAGCAGCACATTACGCCAAAGATTATTCATTCGACTTGATCCCAGCCCGAAATATGCGGGGCTCGGCGCCCCGTTTGAAGTTAGATTGATCAGAAGATAGGGCGTGTATCGGTCTTGCGCACCCCCTTAGTGACAATTTGGGCGAAATAAAGCTGAGGTGGCGGGGCGGGGCGGGGAAAAATCGAGGCCGACCGGTGTTGCGGAATCGTGCCGGGGGGCTGGTAAAAACGGGATGTCGAGCAGCGCCGCACCCGCCCGCAACGCCGGGAAGGTTTGCAACACGGCGGCGGGCAGATCGCTGAGATGGCGGAATTTGGCGGCGTCCGGCCCCAAGGCGCCGATGGTGGCGGCGGTGGGAAGATGTTGGCAGCCGGTGAGGCGGAAGCGATTGTCCCAAACGGCGCCTGGTTTTGCCTCGACCGGCGGGGCCATCGCGGCCTGTTCGCGCAGCAGCCAAAAGCCGGGCGCGCCGCGGGGGGCTTTGATCGTGCGCACACCCATGATGGTGGCGGGATGCAGCGCCGTGGCGAGCCTGGCGGTGGTGGCGCGCGGTGGCGGGTATTCATGGCCGCCGATGGTTTGGATCAGGGCGGCCAGCGCTTCCGGCGGGCAGGATCGTGCCGCGATCTGGGCAAAGCCCTCGGGGCGGATGGTGACGTGTTCGGCCAGCCAGCGGGCGGTGGCGAGTTCCTGTGCGGCGCGGGCCACGGCGGCGTGGGCGGCGGCGGTGCGGGCTGCGGTGATGGCGGCATCGTTCAGGCCCATGCGCAACCGCACGCGGCTTTTGCTGCTGTCTTGGTTCGATGGGTCTTCGATCCAGCGGATATTTTGCTGTTGCAGCAAGTCGCGCAAGGATTGGTGGGAAAATTCCAGCAGCGGGCGGACCAGTCGAACGCCGTCGCGCACATGAACGCCGGCCATGGCGGCAAGCCCGGCCGGGCCGCTGTGTTGTTCCTGGCGTAGCAGGAAAGTCTCGGCCTGGTCGCGGGCGTGATGGCCCAACAACAGGTCGATGATGCCCGCCCGGCCGCAGGCGGCGATCATGACCCCATAGCGCGCGTCACGGGCGCGGGCGGCGACCCCAGGGCCGGCGGATAGATCGTGCAGGGTAAGGATTTGGCTGGGGATCGCCCATGATTGCATCAATGCGGCGACATGGCGTGCTTCGGCGGCCGATTCGGGACGCAGTGCATGATCGACGCTAAGGACCAGCAGCGATCTGTCGTGCGCGCGGCACCATCGATGGGCGAGCCAGGCGAGGGCCAGACTATCCGGTCCGCCGGAAACCGCCACGGCGATCGGTCTTGCGCCCCATGGCCCCAATTGGGCCATGGAACGATTGAACAACTCGCCGATCAGTTGCGGCAGGCCTTGGCGCGGGCGGCGGCGATGGGTTTGACCAGATCGGCGCGCGGATGGGGATATTGTTTGGCCAGCCGCGCCAACGCGCCGCAGGCGGCGCCATTGTCGCGCAGGGCGAGCAAGGTCTCGGCTTCGCCCAATTGGGCGTCTTGCGAATGGGAGCCGAATTTGGCGCGTTTGTAGGTGTCGTCGAAGGCCACCACGGCGTTGGTCCATTCGTGCTTGCCGGCCAGGGCGCGGGCCTTCAGGAACAGGGCGTCATAGCCCAGGGTGGTGGCGCGATCGGTGGCCAGCACGGCTTCGGCGGCGGCGAGGGCGGCTTTGTAGTCCTTTTTGCCATAGGCCTCGATGCCGCTTTGCAATGTATCGGCCGCCGTGGGGCCGGGGGGAGCGGCGTCGGCAGCGGGTGCGGCGGTGGTGGTTCCGGCGGGAATGGCGCCCAGCGTGCCGGTGAGCAGGCCATTGGCGCCGGGGGTTAAATTGGTGGGAGCATTTGCCGATTGCGGCGCTGTTGCGTTGTCCCCTGTGCTGACAGGCGTGCCGGCGGGCGTGGCAGCGGAGGTGCCGGCAGGAGTGCCGCTTGCATCCGGCGATG
>JAJZHU010000170.1 GCA_021798375.1 Pseudomonadota bacterium
GTTACGGTTTCGGCGACGGTGCGTGTGTCCTTTGTCAGAGATATTTTGGCCCCGGCGATGCATTCCGATACCCCGGCGATATCTCCGCTCAGGCTGCCGGCGACGAAGGCTTTGGTGAAGCGGGCGAGATTTTTGTAATAGACGCGCGGGCGGGTGCCCCATTCGGGATGCAGCACTTCGAGCCCTTCGTCTTTGACGATCCGCTGCATCTCGGCGTCCTCGACATGAACGGTGCGCATGGCTTTGGTCGGGCAAACCTGGCTGCCACGGGTTTTGGTCCAGCCATTGTCGAGCAGATGAGCATCGAACGGCCATGCCTGGGGAAGCTGCTGTTCCTCGTTCCACCAAATGGCGCCGTAGGGACATGATTCGACAAGTTGGCGTTGTCCCTTGGCTTTTTCCGGCACGATGATGACGATCCCGTCCGCGCGCTTTTGCACGGCGCCGTTGCGGGCGGCCTTGAGGCACGGCGCATCGTCGCAATGATTGCAGGTGACCGGAAGATACGACACCTCGACAATCGGGAAGACGCCTTTTTCCCGCTGCACGATGTCGATCCAACGATGGCCCAGCCGCGGCATTCCGGCCGCATAGCCGGGGAAATTATTGTCGAAATATTCGTCGTGGCAGGCCAGCGTGCAGACGTTGCAGTTAAAGCACTTCGCCACGTCGATGATTAAATTCCATTTTTTCATCGTCCGGCCCCTATTCGAATTCATAAGGCGCAGCGTGCGCCAGAACTTTGTCGTTGCGCGGCTCGGTCCGCACGATGGCGGGAGCGGGGCGAAGTTCGCCCGAGCCGTCCCACAATTCGATCTGAACCAGGCAGGAATTGGCCGCCGTTCCGGTGACTTTTCTGGCGATGGAACGCTTGGGGGTAAGTTGGTTGACGCAGCCGCCGCGATCGACCGAATAGCCAGGCTCGCCGATCGGGTCGTAAACGGCCGAGGATTCGTAGGAATGCACCACGCCCCTGGGCAGACGGTTGGTGACATGCGCCGCGCACACCACCGCGCCGCGATCGTTGAACACCCGCATCAGATCGTGCTGCTTGATTCCGCGCGCGGCGGCATCCTCGGCGTTGACGCGCATGATCCAGTAATAATAGCCGTCTATCTTGACGCGATGTTCCGCGATGTCGTTGACGGCGCTTTGCTTGCCGTCGCTTAGGGTGTGGTAGCTGAAACGCGAATGTGGCGAGATCATTTGCAGCGGATAGCGGTCGTAATTTTCCGTGCCGGGACCTTCCCACGAACGGAAATAGCGTACGATGGGCGGGCGTTCGGGATCTTCGGCGTCGAAACGCTTTAGGCTGGAACACTCGAATTCGAACTTACCCGTCTGCGTCTGCAAACCTTCGAGATACTCCTGGGAGTAATCGCCGGGCAGCGGATGCGGCTCGGGCACGTTCTTCTTCTTGCCTTCATAGAACCAGCGCAAGCCGACGGGATCGCGGTGCTTTTCATCCAGCGCGGGAACCACGTAATAGCCTTTTTTGAGGAACTTCTTCCACGAGATGCGCGACGGCAGATCCGAGGCATCGAACATGCGCTTGACCCAATCGAGTTCGGTCATGCCTTCCGAGAAATACGCGCTGAGGCCTAGGCGTTCGCTGATTTCAAGGAAGATCTGATAATCCGATTTCGATTCGCCCATCGGCTCGATGCATTTATGCTGCAACAGAATGACACGATGGTTCATCTGGGTCTGGCCGTGCAGCGCATAGCCGCCGGTGCCGCCGATCTCGCTGATGTCCCAGCGTTCCCAATTGGTGCAGGCGGGCAGCAGGATGTCGGCGAATTTGGCTTCGCCTTCGAGCCAGATGGATTGATTGACCACGAACGGCAGCTTGTCGGTGCGGTAGGCCTTAACGTAGCGATTGGTGTCGGTCATGGTGCCGATCGAGGCGCCGCCGTATTTATAAAGGATCTGCACCGGGGCGTGGCCGGCCTTGGGATAGCTGAATTTCTGGAACTGTCCTTCGATGCTTTTGCCGATCCAGGGGTATCCCTCGGTCTTGCCATCGAGAATGGCTTCGGGGATGCGCAGGCGCGGCACCGATTGCGACGATGGGTTCGAGGTCAGTAGATGCGGCATCCGCTGATAGAGGCTGATCGACGAACCGGTGCCTTCCAGATCGCCCGAAATGCCGCCATCGGAATAGCCGGGGAAGTAAAAGCGGATGTCGATCGGCGTGCCCCATTGGAGATGCCCGAAATTGACGCCAGGACGGCCAATGCCCTGCATCGCCATCAAACAGGCCAGCGTGCGCGCCCACTGAATGCCGGTGGCCGAGCGGCAGGCGCCGCCGTGGCCGTTGCCCCATCCACCCGCGCCAAGATAGGTCTTTTTCTTGCCCCACTGCCGCGCCAGCGCGCGGACTTCCCGTGCCGGAACGCCGGTTTCGGCCTCTTGCCATTCCGGCGTCTTGGGAACGCCGTCGTCCTCGCCCAGCACATGCTTGGCCCAAAGGTCGAAACCGACCGAGCGATCGGCGACGAATTTTTTGTCGTAAAGACCCTCGGTCATCCAGACATAGGCGATGGCGAAGGCCATGGCCGAATCGGTGCCGGGCTTGGGGGCGAACCATTTGCCGCCCAACAGGGCCGCGGTGTGATTGAAATAGGGGTCGATGTGGACGATCTCGATGCCAAGCTCGGCCAGCCACTGACGCCGGGAGGTTCCCTCGAACGCGCCATAGGAGCCGCTGGTGGTTTCCGGATCGGCCGACCAGAACACCACCATCTCGGCTTCCTTGAGCAGATCCTCGACGCAGCTATAGGTCTCGGGCTGCCCCAGGCGCATGCTGTAGCCATAGTGGTGCGAAGCGCCCCAATACCAGCCTTCCCAGCTATCGGGATTGTGGATCACGTGGGTGTGGCCGATGGCGTTGAAGAAGCGATAGGCGGTGCTGAGGTAATAGCCGATGTTGCCCCAGGTGTGATGCGAGCCATGGTTGGCCATGATCGCACCTTGCCCGAATTCGCGTTTCACCCGCTTGATTTCGTTGGAAACGATGTCCAGCGCCTCGTCCCAACTGATGCGCTCGTAACCCGAAATGCCGCGATTTTCGCAATTGCGCTCGCCGTTGGGATCGAAATCGACCCGTTTCATCGGGTAGAGCAGCCGGTCGGGCGATAAGAGGGTGGATTTCGAGCACATGGTGTGCGGCGCCACCGTGGCCATGCGCGGCGGGGAGAATGTTTTGCCGCGCGCCTTGATGGTCCAGGACGGCGCGTCTTCGTCGGTGAATTCGATCGGCGTCATGCGGATGATCTTGTCATCCTTGACATAGCAAAACAGCGGGCCGCCGTTGGTGTGGGTGACAAAACGCCGGGTGCCGTCCTTCATGGGCAGGCCGAATTCCAACCCCTGCTGCTTCATGATCATGAGGGTCTGGGCGAACCAGATCGTCAGTGCTTCGGGGCCGGTCATGTTGAGGTGGAAATTCTTGATCGCCTCGATCTGGGCCAACTGATCGATCGGTGGAATCAGCAGCGACACCGCCAGTTCCGCCGAGGTGAAGGTCATGCAGATGTCGGGGTTGGGGTGAATGCCCCGCCCGGAGATGATCTTGCCGTTGCGAAAGGTAAAATGCCGCCCGACGCTATCGTCGGTGACCTTCATCTGCGCGGTAAAATTCTTTTCCTTGAGCCGCTTGGCAAATGCGGGATAGCGAATCGCCTGAATTCGCAGCGCCTGCAGCAATCCATACAGCAAAACCGATAATTTTGTCGCGGCCAAGGCCATGTCACGTCTCTCCGTATATCCATCGGCTTTCGTTTCGCTCGTTGTGAGAACGACGCGCGGGGCCAACATTGAATGACGGGAGTATATCGGATCGCTGTTCTGTGTTTGATGCCAAGAATTCTCTTATTGATCGCTTTTTGCGATCAATAACGGGGCAATTTCATGCGCCACCAGAGCACGTTCGGATCACGTTGAACCACATGCGTGCGACGAACGTGCTCTAGCTTCTTGTTTTTTTACGCATGATTCACGCCTACGTGTCATTCAACCTGCGGCGATCATGCTCTAATGATATTGCCGCAGCAGCGCCACCAGGCGGCCCTGTAATTTGACCCGATCGGCCGGGAAAATCCGGGTTTTCATGGTTTGGTTGGCAGGTTCCAGCGCGACCGAGGCGCCACGGCGGCGCAGACGTTTGAGCGTGACTTCGTCATCATCGATCAAAGCCACCACGATCTGACCATTTTCTGCCTGCTCACCGCGGCGAATGATCACTGTGTCGCCGTCGTAAATCCCAGCCTCGATCATCGATTCGCCTGAAACCTCGAGCGCGTAATGCTCGCCGGAGCCAAGCAGGCTGGCGGGGATATCGATTTGTCGCGTGATGTCGGCGACTGCCTTGATGGGCAGGCCGGCAGCAATGCGGCCATAAAGCGGCAGCGCAATGGTGTTGTCCTGGGCTTCGGGGGCGGGTTTGGCCAGGGCGGGGCGAGGGCCAAATTCGCCTTTGATCACATTGCCGTTGATGGCCGAGTCTGCGGCAACTTCGCTGACCGCAGGAAGGGTTGCGGGATCGCCGGGCAGGCGCACGACTTCGAGCGCGCGGGCACGATGGCGGCGGCGGAGCAGAAATCCGCGTTCTTCCAATGCCGAGATCAGCCGGTGGATGCCGGATTTTGACTTTAGATCCAGCGCGTCCTTCATTTCTTCGAAGCTGGGAGAAAATCCGGTTCTTTTAAGATGCGCATCAATGAAGATTAGCAGTTCGTGCTGTTTGCGAGTCAACATGACACGGTGGCTCCTTGGCGTGGAACGGCTTAGATGAGTTGATTAACGTGCTGATATTGCGGTGTATGGCGTGGGGAACAAATCGGAAACTGCTGGATGTTCTACATTTGATCTCATGGCCCGTCAAGCGCCGCGTTTGAAAATGGAATGCTTCGGTTTCGTGGCCACAATGTACCGCGGAGGCGATGTCTCTCGCGCGTAAATGTTGGCAGCGCATAGGTAAATTCTAAACAAATTGAAAGATTTGGCGGGTGTCGTGATGTCTCAATCTGCGCCGATTTTTCTTTCGGCGTAAAAATGGCGGTTAAGCAGCGGTTGGCATGGGATGCGGGCATCCGGGTACGAATTTTCCGCAAAAAGCTTCTTGACGGTATGTCTGTGTTTGATTAGAAGCCCGTTCACCGCAGCGGACTGGTTGGTTGACTGGTTTGGATGTGTCTGATAGCTTTTTTGCCCTTCTGGTAGGTGGGGGTTCCTGAGAGAGATCGGGCGGATAGGTTGGATTATTCCTTTAAGGGGAAGGATCCGGCTAGAGTATCTGTCTGTTTTTTAGTGGGGATGGATCTTTGACAATTACATCTGGATGGAAGGGATACGCTGACGGCGTCCTTGGGTTTACGTTGTGAGACGTGGGCTGTTTTGGTTAGGTTGATAGTGGATGCATACTCTTATGCTATGCTTTCTGCCTGGCTAGGTGGGGCGTTGGTTGAGTGTATCTTTTAGTGAGATATACGTTGAGATTA
>JAJZHU010000171.1 GCA_021798375.1 Pseudomonadota bacterium
CGCCGTTTTGTTCCGCACAAAATAGATCGCGATGCCGGTAAGCACGAGCGGAATCACCACATCCAGATGGTGCGGCGGGATATGCTGCACCAACCAACAACCGGCCAAAGACCCCGTGAACGACATTGCGAATGCCCCTGCCACGGTAGGCAATTTCACCTGTTTTTTGTGAATCATGGTCAGGCTTGCGGTCAGCGTGCCCGAACTTGACTGCAATTTGTTGGTCGCCAATGCAGCGATGGTGGGCAGCCCGGCCAGCAACAGGCTTGGCACGGTGAGCAACCCCCCGCCACCCGCGATGGTATCGATAAATCCGGCGGCGAGCCCCACCAACCCCAGCCCCGCCAAATCGATCAGAGGGTAAATCAAACGACGCGCTTACTTGCTCACCACCGCATCAACCGCCAGGTCATGCGTTACCTGCGCCGTCTGGGCCGCGGGCGGAAATAATCCGCCCCACACGAAAGCGCCGCCGGCGCCCAGCACTGCAAGCGATACCACAACGAATATAATACGTGCCATGCGGCCCCCATCTTGGCTGAAACACCGATGTCTGTGCTAGCTTGTGTCACCATGACATACAATATCGCTCTCAACGACGTTATTTCGCCACTTCCCGAGCTTCCCGCCGCACTCAAAGGCCGTTCGATCGTAATGGTCGGCCTGATGGGCGCTGGAAAAACCGCGGTTGGCCGCCGTTTGGCCGCTCGATTGGGGTTGCCTTTTGTCGATGCCGACGCCGAGATCGAACAGGCGGCGGGTTGCTCGATTGCCGAAATTTTTGAACGATTCGGCGAAGCCGAGTTCCGCGAGGGCGAACGCAGGGTGATCACGCGCCTGCTGGCCGGCGATCCGCAAGTGATTGCCACCGGCGGCGGCGCCTTTATCCGGCCGGAAACCCGCGCCGCGATTCGCCGTGAAGGCATTTCGGTATGGCTGCGCTGCCCCTTGCCGATATTGGTGCGGCGTGTCAGCGGACGGACGCATCGCCCGCTGCTCAATCAAGGCGATCCAACCGAGGTGCTGGCCAGGTTGATCGAACAACGCCACTCGATCTATGCCGAAGCCGATGTGATCGTCGATTGCGACGATGTCGGCATCGATGTCACGGTGAACCAGGTCCACCAATCGCTGCTGAGTTACACGCCGCCGCGCAAGCTGACCGTGGCGCTGTCTTCGGCCAATTATGAAGTGACCGTCGGCGACGGATTGATCGATCGTGCCGGCGCGTTGCTGGCGCCCGTGCTGCCGCAAAAGCGTACCATGATCGTCACCGATGAAACGGTGGCGGGGATTCATCTGCCGCGCTTGCAGGCGTCATTCGATGCGTGTGGCATTCAATATGATGTGTTTGTGGTGCCGCCGGGCGAAAAAACCAAAAATCTGACCCAATTCGGTGAATTGGTGAACGGGATGCTGGCCAAACACATCGAACGCCGCACCACCGTGGTGGCGTTGGGTGGCGGCGTGGTGGGCGATTTGGCCGGCTATGTGGCGGCCAGCACCATGCGCGGCCTGCCCTTTGTGCAAATTCCCACCACATTGCTGTCACAGGTCGATAGCAGCGTGGGCGGCAAGACCGGTGTCAACACCGCTTATGGCAAAAATCTGGTCGGCGCGTTCCATCAGCCGATCGCCGTGCTGGCCGATGTCGGATCGTTGCGCACGCTGCCCATCCGTGAATTGCGCGCGGGCTATGCCGAGATCGTAAAGACCGGCCTGATCGGCGATGCGGGTTTCTTTGGCTGGTGCGAACAACATGGCGCCGCCGTATTGGCGGGCGACACGGCTTTGCAATCCGAGGCCGTGCTGCGCGCCTGCGCTTTCAAGGCCGCCGTGGTAAGCGACGACGAACGCGAAATGAAACCCAACAATGGTCGCGCCCTGCTCAATCTGGGCCACAGCTTTGGCCATGCGCTCGAAGCCGAATATGGTTACGACGGCCGTCTGCTGCACGGCGAGGCGGTGGGGATAGGTTTGGGGTTGGCGTTCGGCCTGTCGGCCCGTCTGGGCTATTGCAGCTTCGGTGATCGCGCCCGCGTGATCGCGCACCTTCATGATTGCAATATGTTGGCCGAATTGAATCAGTTGAACCAACGATTTTCGGCGCAAACCCTGGTTGCGCACATGGCGCGCGACAAGAAAATGCGTGACGGACGGCTTAATTTCGTGCTGTCTCGTGGCATCGGCCAAGCCTTCACCAGCATCGACGTGCCGCGCGATGAAGTGTTGGCCCTGTTAATTGAAGAAGGTTGCGACGCATGAGCCTGCCAATTCCCGCCCCGCGCGAAAAACTGCACCGGCGTGAGATCATCGTCGAAGGCTTTAAGCGCGAAGATGGCAATTACGATATCGATGCGACGCTGTGCGACACCAAAACCTATGAATTTACCACCGGACACGGCGTTCTGGAGGCCAACACACCGCTGCACGGCCTGGGCGCGCGCATGACGATCACGCCGCACATGGAAATTGTCGATTTCGCCGTGGCGATGGACGAGACGCCTTCCCCCGCGTGCGACACCGCGGGACCCAATTTCAAGGCCTTGATCGGGTTGAAAATCTCTGGCGGTTTTCTGCGCGCGGCCAATGAACGGGTCGGCGGCACGCTGGGTTGCACGCATGTGCGCGAAATGTTGCCGCAAATGGCCACCGTGGCGTTCCAGACGACTTATGACACGCGGACAAAGCACACCTCCCAGACGACCCCGCCACGTTTGATGAATACATGTCACGGATGGCGCGAGGATGGGGTGATCATCCGCAATAATTTCCCAAATTTTTATCACCCCACCAAGGAAGAACGCAGAGACGAGGGCGAATAATCTCCGTCGCCGCGGCGCGACGCATTGTCGCGCCCCTGACGCCCGGCGACGATGCCACGGAAATATTGCACGATGAACACCCGCACCGCGCTGGTGCGCCCGCCGGGATGGCCGCGGCTTTCGATGATGCGGATCATCTCTGACAGACCGATTTGCTCCATCCGGCAAATTTCGGCCATCGCCTCCCATAATTCAGGTTCAAGCCGCATCGAGGTGCGGCCACGCCCGGCGATGACGTTGCGATTGACCAGATTGCTGGCTGGCAATTTGCCAGAGGGCAATTTGTTGGGGGGCAATTTGCCGGTTGACGATTGGCTGGCAGACAATTTTCGCACTCCCATTGGATCTCTCATCATTTCAACAGAAATGACTTAAAACTCCGTTGCCTCAGCCATGCTGATTTTTGGTATAACTGACTCTTGCTCCCGCCGCCCGAGAATGCACATTGTAAGTCATGAAAAGCCGAACCGCCCGTGTGCGCGCCTATGCGCCCGATCCCGATGCCCCTGGCCAAGCTTGCGATGCGCCGGGTTGCGATGGCGCGGGCCATTATCGCGCGCCCAAGTCGCGGGAATCATTGCGTGAATATTGGTGGTTCTGCCTGAACCATGTAAGGCAGTATAATTCCGGCTGGGATTATTATCGCGGCATGAGCCCCGGCGAGATCGAGACCGAAATTCGTTCCGACACCTCGTGGCAACGCCCCACCTGGCCGTTGGGATCGTTGGGCGGCAATTTTTTGCAAGACGAGCGCCTGCTCGACCCGATGGAACTGCTGGCAGAAGGGAAATTGCGCCGCAAAGAGCGCGACAGCTACCACCGTGCTCCGGCGGAACTGCGCGAACCCTTGTCGCATCTGGCGCTTGGATGGCCGCTGACCTTGGCCGAACTGAAGACACGTTACAAGGAATTGGCCAAAAAACTGCACCCGGATGCCAATGGCGGCAACCGCGAGGCGGAGGACAAGCTAAAGACCATCAACGCCGCCTATGCCACTTTGCGCCGCAAACTTGCCAGCGAAGTAACGGCGCACGCCTAACCCCCCTTTGCGGCAAGGCAAGGGACAGCTACTCTGGCCCCAAGCAGATCAAGACGGATCAAAATAATGACGAACGCTGTTTCAATTGCCGCTCCAACCGCAGTCACATTGGCCGTGCCCGATATCAAGGTCTCGGCACGTGCGTTGTTCGGCATTGATTTCGATATGGAAATTCCCGCCTTTTCGACCAAAAGCGAACATGTGCCGGAAATTGATCCCAGCTATCGCTTCGATCACGACACCACGCTGGCAATTTTGGCCGGCTTTGCCTTCAACCGCCGGGTGATGATCCAAGGTTATCACGGCACCGGCAAATCGACCCACATCGAACAGGTGGCGGCACGGCTGAACTGGCCGTGCATTCGCGTCAATCTCGACAGCCACATCTCGCGCATTGATCTGGTCGGCAAAGACGCCATCGTGCTGAAAGACGGCAAGCAAATCACCGAATTCCGCGAAGGCATTCTGCCCTATGCGTTGCAGCATCCCTGCGCCCTGGTGTTCGATGAGTATGACGCCGGCCGGCCCGATGTGATGTTCGTGATCCAGCGGGTGCTGGAGGTTGAGGGCAAGCTCACATTGTTGGATCAAAACCGGGTGATCCGTCCGCATCCCTATTTCCGCCTGTTCGCCACCGCCAACACGGTGGGGCTGGGCGATACCACCGGGCTTTACCACGGCACGCAGCAGATCAATCAAGGCCAGATGGACCGTTGGAACATCGTGGCGACGTTGAATTATCTGCCGCGCGAGGAAGAAATCGCCATTGTGTTGTCTAAATTGAACATGACGGATGCGCCGCCCGCCGAACGCAAATCGATCGAACAGATGGTCGCCTTGGCGGATCTTTCGCGCGCGGGGTTCATCAATGGCGATCTTTCCACCGTGATGTCGCCGCGCACGGTGATCACCTGGGCCGAAAATGCCCGCATCTTCGGCGATGTGGCGTTTGCCTTCCGTCTGACGTTCCTCAACAAATGCGACGAAGCCGAGCGCCCAACGGTGGCCGAATATTATCAGCGTTGCTTTAACGCCGAACTGCCCACGGCCGCACTGAAAGTTCGCCCCTTCTAACATGTCCAAGGATCTGGATCGCCGCGCCGAGGAGTTCAAACGCGCCACCACCGGGTTGGTGCGCGCCTTGGCGGGCGAGCCGGAGGCCGAGGTTAGTTTTCAGGCCGGGCCGCCCGCTGTTTCCGGCAAACGCGCCCGCCTGCCGGCACCTTCCCGCCAATTGCCGGCGTCCGAAATCACCCGCTTGCGCGGCGCCGCCGATGCGATGGCGCTGCGGTTGCGGCTGCATGACGATGCGGTGCACGAAATCCGCGCACCGCATTCGCGCGATGCGCGCACGGTGTACGACGCGCTGGAACAAACCCGCGTCGAGGCGGTGGGATCGTCGCTGTTGCCCGGCATCGCCGCCAATTTGCGTGCAAGGCTGGAGCAGGAATGCAGCCAGGCCGGTTACGATCGCATGATCCGGCGCGATCAGATGCCGATCGGACAGGTGCTGCCGCTGCTGCTGCGCGAACGCATCACCCGCGAAGCATCGCCCGCCAGCGCCGAGACGATGTTGGCGCAATGGCGCGACACGCTGGCGCCGGGTGC
>JAJZHU010000172.1 GCA_021798375.1 Pseudomonadota bacterium
CCAGGGTGGAAACCGGCGCTGTCACGCTGCCGGCGGGGATCTCGGGCTGCTTTGGCGTTTCGGCGGTGGGGCGATGATACAAAGGTGCAGCATCGGCCAGCGGCGCCAATTCGATGTCGGCTTCAAGCGCGCCCTTGTGGCGGATCACGATGCGGCCGGTATCGGTGATATGGCCGATCACCGCGAAATCCAGTTCCCATTTGTCGAAAATGGCGCGCGCCACATCCTCGCGATCCGGGCGGATCACGATCAACATGCGTTCCTGGCTTTCCGACAGCATCATCTCGTAGGCCGACATGTTCTCTTCGCGCTGCGGCACGTGATCGAGATCGAGTTCGATCCCCACCCCGCCCTTGCCGGCCATTTCCACGCCCGACGAGGTAAGGCCCGCCGCACCCATGTCCTGAATCGCCACGATGGCGTCGGTTTGCATCAGTTCCAGGCAGGCTTCGATCAGCAATTTTTCGGTGAACGGATCGCCCACCTGCACGGTCGGGCGCTTTTCCTCGGCATCCTTGCCGAATTCGGCCGAGGCCATGGTGGCCCCGTGGATGCCGTCGCGGCCGGTTTTGGAACCCACATAAATCACCGGATTGCCGATGCCCGCCGCCGCCGACAGAAAAATGCGGTCCTTGCGCGCCAGCCCCACGGTCATCGCATTGACCAGCGGGTTGCCATTATAGGCCGGGTGGAAATTGATCTCGCCGCCCACCGTGGGCACGCCGACGCAATTGCCATAACCGCCAATGCCGCGCACCGCGCCATCGACGATGCGTTTGGTGCGTGGATCCTTCGGGTCGCCGAAGCGCAACGCATTCAGATTGGCGATGGGGCGCGCGCCCATGGTGAACACATCGCGCAAAATCCCGCCCACGCCTGTGGCGGCACCCTGATAGGGTTCGATGAAGCTGGGATGATTGTGGCTTTCCATCTTGAAAATGGCGGCGAATCCATCACCCACGTCGATCACCCCGGCGTTTTCGCCCGGACCATGGATCACCCAAGGTGCCGTGGTGGGCAGTTGCTTTAACCACACACGCGAGGATTTATAGGAACAATGCTCGGACCACATCACGCTGAAAATGCCGAGTTCGGTGAGCGACGGCGTGCGGCCCTGGATTTCCAGCACCTTGTGGTATTCGGCTTCCGAAAGGCCGAACTGGCGGGCGAGGGCGAGGTTAACGTTCATGTTCAGGCCGCCAATAAATTTGCCAGGGAGTCGAACATCGGCTTGCCGTCGATGCCGCCCATCAGCGGGTTCACCAAATCCTCGGGGTGCGGCATCAGGCCCAGCACGCGCAGATTGTCGCTGAAGATGCCGGCGATGTTGCGTTGGGAACCGTTGTAATTCACCTCGGGGGTTACGTTGCCGACGGCATCGGCATAGCGGAACGCCACCCGGCCCTCGCCTTCCAGACGGTCGAGCGTGGCCGCGTCGGCGAAATAATTGCCGTCGCCATGCGCCATCGGGGCGCGGAACACATCGCCCTTTTGCCACAGATTGGTATAGGCCGTGTCCGTGCGTTCCACCCGCAGATAGCAATCGCGCGACAAAAAGCGCAGGTCTGCGTTGCGCAGCAAAGCCCCCGGCAACAGACCGGCTTCGGTCAGGATCTGGAACCCGTTGCACACGCCGAGCACATAACCGCCGCGCGCGGCAAAAGCGCGCACCGCCGCCATCACCGGCGATTGCGCCGCCATGGCGCCCGAACGCAGATAATCGCCATGGCTGAACCCGCCCGGCAACACCACCAGATCAAAGCCCGAAAGGTCGGTTTCGCGGTGAAAGACGATTTTGGGCGCAATACCGGTGCTTTGTTCCAGCGCGATAGCGATGTCGCGCTCGCGATTGGTGCCCGGGAAAACGACGATGGCGGCCTTCATCGGCACATCCTTAGAGAAAAATAGTTCAGTGGCAGGGATAGGCGTGATGCAGGATCGGCTGGACTGCTTCCACCGCCTGACGCGACTGCAGCGCGGGCTCTTGCTGCAAGCCGTGGATCACCAGCAGCCGCAGATCCCGTCCCGTGACCTTGGCTGGAATGCAGATCGAGGCGGCGAGCGGTTTGCCCTGCGGATCCTTCGGGCCGAATTTCATCATGCCGGCAAAGGTGTCGGCGACTCCGTCCAGATAAGCCTCGCAATTCTGCACCTGGGAAAATTGCGCGCTGGTGCAATGTCCCAGCAGATTGGCGCCAGTCACGTTGCTGACGCGCTGGGCATGGGCGGCCAATGGAGCCGCGCACGCCAGAGTGAACAAAGTCCCCCACAACAGGCTGCGCTTCACGCCGCGATCTCCACTTTAAAACTTTCGATCACCGTATTGGCCAATAATTTCCTGGCCATCTCCTCGGCCTGCGTGCGGGCCAGCACGGCGTCGCTGGTCGCCAGATCAAGCTCGAACACCTTGCCGGCGCGCACATTGGTGACGCCATCAAAGCCGAGATTGTTCAGCGCATGACCAATCGCCTTGCCCTGCGGATCGAGCACGCCGGCCTTGAGGTTAACCGTGACGAATGCCTTCATTGCATCATCTCCGGGCCTTTAAGATCGCGCGCGCCGGCTTCGGGCAGAATCCCCAAACGCTTGGCGACTTCCTGATAGGCCTCCTCCACCTTGCCCAAATCGCGGCGAAAGCGATCCTTGTCCATCTTTTCGTTGGTCTTGGTATCCCACAGGCGGCAATTATCGGGGCTGATTTCGTCGGCCAGCACGATCCGCATCTCGTCTTCTTCGTAAAGACGGCCGAATTCCAGCTTGAAATCCACCAAAACGATGCCCACGCCCAAAAACAGGCCGGTGAGGAAATCATTCACCCGCAAGGTCAGCGCCACGATATCGTCCATATCCTGCGGCGTGGCCCAGCCAAAGCAGGTGATGTGCTCCTCCGACACCATCGGATCGTTCAGCGCGTCGTTCTTGTAATAATATTCAATGATCGAACGCGGCAGGCGCGTGCCCTCGGGGATGCCCAGACGGGTGGAAAGGCTGCCCGCCGCGACATTGCGCACCACCACCTCAAGCGGAACGATCTCGACTTCGCGGATCAACTGCTCGCGCATGTTCAAACGGCGAATGAAATGCGTCGGCACGCCGATTTCGGCCAGACGCAACATCAGGAACTCGCTGATCCGATTGTTCAGCACGCCCTTGCCGGTAATCACGCCCTTCTTGGCGCCATTGCCCGCGGTGGCATCGTCCTTGAAATATTGGACCAAAGTGCCAGGCTCGGGGCCTTCAAACAACACCTTGGCTTTGCCTTCATAAAGCTGACGCCGGCGGGCCATGATCGTATCCTTGCATGCACGCCGCCCAACAACGGGCGGCTCGGGTTTCTATAGCAGTCTGTGGGGAGGGAGGGGAAGCGGTAGGAAGGAAGAGAAGATAAGGCCAGGGCTCTGCCCTGGACCCGCTGGGGCCATTGGCCCCAGACCCCGCTACGACTTTGTTTTGTGGGGGAGGGGCAGAGGCCCCGCGTTATCTTCCCTTCCTCCCTGCCGTTACCCTCACTCCCCAAATACGCGATGGAACACGTGGTCCACGTGTTTGAGATGAATGCGCGCGTCCATGGCGGCGTCCAGCACTTCGGGGGCGACTCGGCCGGACACTTCGGGGTCGGCATCGAGGTTGGCGCGGAAATTTTGGCCTTCGGGGGTGCCGAGTTTGCTCCAGGTGGCCATGGCATTGCGTTGGACGATGCGGTAAGCGTCTTCGCGCAGAATGCCGGCGCGGGCGAGGGCGAGCAGCACTTCGCCGCTGTGGACCACGCCACCGAGCGATTCGAGGTTGGCGAGCATCCGATCGGGATAAACCACCAGTTTGTCGATCATGCCGGCAAGGCGCATCAGCGCGAAATCGAGGGTAACGGTGGCGTCCGGCCCGATCGCGCGTTCCACCGATGAGTGCGAAATGTCACGTTCGTGCCACAACGCGACGTTTTCCAGCGCGGGGGTGGCGGCGGCGCGCACGATGCGGGCGAGGCCGGTGAGGTTTTCCGACAGCACCGGATTGCGCTTGTGCGGCATCGCCGAGCTGCCTTTTTGACCGGGATGAAAGAATTCCTCGGCTTCGCGCACCTCGGAGCGTTGCAGGTGACGCACTTCCACCGAAAAACGCTCGACCGCGCAGGCGACCACGGCGAGCGTGCAGAAGAAAGCGGCGTGGCGATCGCGCGGGATCACCTGGGTGGAAGCGGGTTCGGCGACCAGCCCGAGACGTTCGGCGACGAATTCCTCGATCGACGGATCGACATGGGCAAAGGTGCCGACGGCGCCCGATATGGCGCACACGGCGATCTCGGCACGGGCAGCGATCAGCCGTTGCTTGCAGCGGGCGAATTCGGCGTAATGACCGGCGAGTTTCAGGCCGAAGGTGGTGGGTTCGGCGTGAATGCCGTGACTGCGACCAATGGTGAGCGTGTATTTATGCTCGTAGGCGCGGCGCTTGAGCGCGGTCAGCACCGCATCGAGATCGGCCAGCAGCAGATCGGCGGCCTCGGTGAGTTGAACCGACAAGGTGGTGTCGAGCACATCCGAACTGGTCATGCCCAGATGCACAAAGCGGCTATCGGGGCCAATGGCTTCGGCGAGCCAGGTGAGAAAAGCGATGACGTCATGGCGCGTCTCGCGCTCGATTTCGTCGATACGCTCCACATCCGCGGCATTGATGGCCGCGATCTTGGCGCCACCCTTCTCGCGGATGGTGCGGGCGGCCTCTTCGGGCACCACGCCGAGACGCGCCATGGCTTCGGCGGCCAATGCCTCGATCTCGAACCAGATGCGATAGCGATTCTCGGGAGCCCAAATGCCAACCATTTCAGGACGGGAATAACGCGGAACCATGAGAACCTCGAACTGTTGCACACACCAAGAGTTGGGGGCTAAGCAAGCTGGAGGCAAATGGCAAGAGGATGTTATGCATACGGGACCGCAGGATCTGCTGGCATTCGCCCAAGTGTTGCTGATCGACCTGGTGCTGGCGGGCGATAACGCGCTGGTGGTGGGGCTGGTGGTGGCGCGTTTGCCCAAGCCGGATCGGCACAAGGCGGTGCTGTTGGGCATTGGCGGTGCCGCGCTGATGCGCCTGGGTTTGGCCGCCATCACCATGCAATTGCTGGAAATTATGGGTCTGACACTGGCGGGTGGGGTGTTGCTGCTGTGGGTGTGCTGGAAGACCTACCGCGATCTGCACGGGCCTCAGCATCTTGCGGCCGGTGGTGCCGCCCCCGGTTTGATGCAGGCGATGGTGCGAATTATGCTGGCCGATCTTTCGATGAGTCTCGACAATGTTCTGGCGGTGGCGGGGGCGGCACTGGGCCGGCCGTGGGTAATGGCGGCGGGGTTGATCCTGTCGGTGGTGCTGATGGGGGCGGCGGCGGCGCTGATCGCCCGGCTGTTGGCGCGCTATCGATTCCTGGGGTGGGGGGGGCTGGCGGTAATTTTGTTCGTTGCGCTGAAGCT
>JAJZHU010000173.1 GCA_021798375.1 Pseudomonadota bacterium
ATCCCGTGCAGCTTCTTGAATAATTAGCAAACCAACTGTTTGGTTGAACAATAATGGATGGCGTGTAATGCGGTGTCAATAATATTTAATATATTACGTCGGAATTTTATAATAATTACCGTGTATATAATTTATATTGGATCCATAATAGAAATAAGTAATTCATCCGCTTTGATTAAGGCTTGTTTCGTCCGACCGGGCGCATCCGGCATTTCCGGATCGCGCACACCAACCCGGCGCGGAACGGCGATCTTGGTCGCCATCGCCAGGTTATAATGAGAAATACGAATTAATTGCGGCTCCACTCCCAAATGGCGGCTCGATATTTCCGTGCCCAACACGTTGTTTTCGATCGCATGTCGATAGGAATGAACATTTTCAAACATGATGTCGTATGTGAGCGAGAACGGCCCGGCGTTTTTCGATCGCATCAGTTTGGCCAGGCTATGAAGTTTTGCCATGATCAAACAACCCCGTATCGAATGGGAAAAAATTCTGGCGGATCGCCCATGGCCGCCACGACATGGCTTTCGGAAAAGCCGCCACCCAACATGCCGGCAGGGAAAAGATACTTGATACTTTGCACCGCGGCTCTTTCGATGTCGTGTTTCACTTCATCGAATTTATCGGACGAAACGCTCCATCACTTGTCATAGCGCGCCGTTATCTTACCGATGGGTGCCAAAGGCCCTAATGCGTCGGCTGCAGGGCGGCGTCGGCGGGTGGGCGCAACAACGCCTCGGCGCGCAGAATGGGCGGCAAGGCGCGAAGCCGCTTGTAATAGACCGCATTGGCGTGCGCGGCGTGGCCATCGAGGTCGGCGCTTGAGACCTGCTTGGATTCGGTTACCTTTCCGGCCAATCCAAGCACCAAGGCAAGATTAAGCCGGTCGCGCGCCGTGGCGCCGGGGGCCGCCGCGGCAACGCGCATGGTTGCGATCGCCGATCTGAAATTCCCGCCCAGAGCCTGAGAAATGCCGAGATCCTCGCGCAATCCGCTGTCCGAGGGGAACAGAGCCAGCCCCTTTTGGCAATCGGCGACCGCGTCGTTGAAGCGGCCAAGCAGATCTTCGGCAATCCCCAGAGCACGGAAACCGCGCGGGGTGGGGGCGGATGCCAATCCCTTGCGCAGCAGCAAAGCCGCCGGCAAGGGCTGATCGAGCCCAACCAAGGCAATGCCCAGACCCGTTGACGTCCGCGGATCATCCGGCGACCTGGCATATGCCTTGCGGAACACATCGGCGGCTTCGGCGTCGGCATTGGTATCCAGCAGCAAATCGCCGAGATCGAGCGAGACATCGACCGGCAGATTGGGATCTTGCTGCAATGCCGAGCGATATTGGGCGATGGCTTGCGGTATATGGCCGGCGGCGCGCTGCCGGTGAGCAAGATCCAATGCAATCGTTGCCTTCGCGTCGCCCGCCGGCGTGGCGGGGCCGGGATTTGCGCACGCTGTCAGAATCAGCACACAAAGCACGACTCCAAGCTGCGTGCAGTTTACCTTCACTTTGCGGATACTGTGTTTCGATCCGGTCGATTCAAGTGTCATGGTCATGCGCCCCCCTTGAGCAACACCGTGAGTTTCACAGTTAACCGATATATTTCAATAAGATAATAGGGGCGCATGAGTAATTATGTTACTTTCTGCAGCTTCCGGTTGATGGATTGCCCGGCCCGCCAAATCACACGGATCCGACACAAAGCCCATCTTGGCGGTGTTTCGCCGTTCGGTCGAGTGCTGTTTGTTCGCTCCTCGCGATATTCTTCTGTCCGGGGAACTGGACGCGCTGGCGCAATTCGTGACGGCAAAAGATCACAAACAAAGATCACAAACAGAGAATCACGGATGGCATCAAAGGCCAAACGGGTATGTTTCATCCTCGCCGGCGGTTACTTGCATCGGCAACGGCACCACTGCATGGGTCTCGTCGAACCATACGAAGGCATCGTATTGATCGGGAAGCGTTGAATAGCTGTAATGGCTCCATCGCTCTGTCTCGGGCCGATAGATCACGCCGATGTAGCGTTCCAATCGGTGTTCCGCCAGGGCGCGGCGAAGATCGTCATGTTGCCCGGCTCGCAAGTCCAGCAAAAAGCGTTCGGAACCGGCCTCGTGGCACAGGGCTTCGTAACTGTCGGGGCGAGACGGCCGGACGGTCTTGATCTCCATCGGCGCATCCCATTCAGACGCGGCCGCCACGGTGCCGGTGTGTGTTCCAAATCCGATCAGGGCGGCGTCGCTGCCGTAAAACTGACGGCACAACTGGCCGATGTTCAATTCGCCGCGCTCGGTGCCCATGTCGGTAAACCGGGCATCTCCAACATGAGAGTTATGCGCCCAGACAACGGCCTTTTTATCGGGGCCGGCCCACGTCATGATGTGCTGCAATGTGTCGAACATGTGCTGGTCACGCAGATTCCAGGACTCGTGCGAACCGTAATACATGATTCGATAATAGCGCTCGGCGTCGGCAACCAGCCGGGCGTTTTGCGCCGCATCGAAATACTGCGCGCCATCCCGATGCGCATATCCCAGTTCTTTCCGCAGCAGATCGACGAGAATGCGCGTCACCGGCTGTTCGCACAATGCATAGCCTTCGGTGAGCGATGCCCGTCCGTAAGCCGCCGGTTCCCGCGACCAGGGCGACAGGCAAGCATAGCGTGCACGCGCCAATGCCGCCGCCTTGGGATCGACGCGATCGAGGTAGTCGATTACGGCGGCGATCGAGGCCGTCATATTGTAAAGATCCAGGCCATAGAAACCCACCTTCTGGCCGGGCGGTTGGGCGGCATTGTGGCCGCGCAAAAAGCTTACAAAACCGTCGATGTCCTTGTTGCGCCACATCCAGGTCGGAAAGCGCGTGAATGGCGGCGAAGTCATCGGTTGGTGCGGGCTGTGTCTTATATGGCGGTCGATGGCGGCGGCATCGGGCCAGTCGGCTTCCACCGCCACGATCGTAAAGCCGTGGCGTTCGATCAGGCGGCGAGTGATGGCGGCGCGGGCGCGATAGAACTCCGACGTGCCGTGCGAGGCCTCGCCAAGCAACACCACGCGCGATTGGGCAAAGCGGTCGAAGGCGTCGGCGAAGGCCGGATCGTCCAGCCCAGGCAACGGCTCGGCCGTGGCGCGGAGCACGGTCGCCGCCGATGCGGGCTTTGCGACCGGTGGTGCGACCGGAGTGTGTCTGCGTGCCGATGGCGCCAGATAATGCTGGAACCAGGCGCCGGCCATGTCTGTCACCGCTTCCAAGGCACCGGGCTCCTCGAACAGATGGGTGGCGCCAGGGACAATCTTCAGCAGTTTTTCGCACTTCAGCGAGGCCAATGCCTTCCTGTTCAGCGTAAGAACGTCGCCATCGTCACCGCCGACGATCAGCAAGGTGGGCGCGCTGACCTGGGCCAGTTGCGGTCCCGCCAAATCGGCACGACCGCCGCGTGAGACTATTGCTTCAACCCGATTATGCAGTTCCGCCGCCGCGAGCATGGCGGCGGCGGCGCCCGTGCTCGCGCCAAACAGGCCCAGGGGCAGATCGGCGATGTCGGGTTCACTGCTGATCCATAGCTCGGCTTCTACAAGGCGTTCCGCGAGCAGCGGAATATCGAAGACGTTGCGGCGGTCGCGTGCCTCGTTTTCCGTCAGCAGATCCAGCAGAAGCGTCGCGAACCCCTGGGCGTTCAGCGTGCCGGCGACGGCGACGTTGCGCGGACTAAGCCGGCTCGACCCGCTGCCATGGGCGAACAAGACGATGCCGCGCGGGTCCGGCGGCACGCACAGATCGCCGGTCAAACCATTTGGCGGCACTGCAATCTGGCGTCTGGCAAAACTATCCTCCACCCAGCCCTGACGCAGCAGGCCCAAGGTCTCTTCGTCGGTGAGTTGATGGAAATCGTCGTAGAATGCGCCGACCCCGTTGAAATACACGGCAGGATGCAAGCACACCACAAGATCGGCCAGCTTGCGCATATCGGCCAGGGCGTCCTCGGGCGCCGTGGGGACGGCGAGCACAATTTTGGCGGCTCCTTGGCGTTTGATCGCCATGATCGCGGCTTTCGCAGTGGCGCCTGTGGCAAGACCGTCATCGACGATGATGGCGGTGCGGCCCTTTGGGTCCAGGCGTGGACGGTCGCCCAGATATCGCTTGCGGCGGCGTTCGAGTTCCAACAGCTCGCGCTCGCGGGCACGCTCGAGATAATCATCTTCCGCGCCCGACATGCGCCGCACATTTTCATTGATCACGGTTTGTGGGTGTTCACCTTCGACAATGGCGCCAAGCGCCACCTCCGGCGCACCCGGCGCACCGATCTTGCGCACCAGCACGAGGTCGAGCGGCGCATGCAACGCGCCCGCGATTTCCAGCGCCACGGGCACGCCGCCGCGCGGAAGCGCGTAGACGATCGGGCGATCAAACCCCATCGTAACCAGCTTCGCCGCCAGTTGCCGGCCAGCGTCGGTCCGGTCGGCGAAATTAAAATGCATGTTTGTCATTACACTATTACAAGCTCTTGGCGGGCGTGGCATGTTGATAAAGATCAAATTTGAGCTGTGCCGCTGAAATAGATACGGCGTTCAGCAACCGTTCTTTACGATCATGGATTTCCCAAGTTTTTTGAATTAACGACACGGTTTCCGCGTGCCGTCCTGGCGGCTTGATAAGGATCAAGCCAGACGGCGCGGTAATGGGCTATCGTCCAGGTTTACATACCCCCAATTGGCCGGGAACAGTGCAATGGATCTTGTTGAAGCAATTACCGGACGTCGCGCGGTACGCGAATATACCACTGCCGGGGTTGATGAACCAACGATCCATCGTCTGATCGACGCCGCCGTGCAGGCGCCCAGCGCCACCAATCTTCAACCATGGCGTTTCACCGTTGTGCGCGATCAGAAGATGCTCGATCAAATCTCAGACGGCGCAAAATCGCATGTGCTGGCGACGTTGCCCGAAAGCGCCAATTCCGAACGTTATCGATCGATGCTGATAAACCCTGATTTCCATATCTTTTATCACGCCCCGGCATTGATCCTGATTTCGTCGGTCACCGAAGGACCTTGGGCGTCCGAGGATTGTGCGTTGGCCGCGCAAAATCTGATGCTCAGCGCATACGCCGCCGGGCTTGGCAGTTGTTGGATCGGTTTCGCCCAAACTTTCCTCAACACCGCTCAGGGGAAAAAGATTCTCGGCCTCCCGCCGGATTGCCGGCCGGTTGCCCCGATCATCGTCGGGCACCCGAAAACGGCGCCCAATCCAACCCCGCGCAACGCGCCGGTGGTTCGCTGGATTGGATGAAATCCGGAGTTTCTCGCCGTTTCAGGCATCGAGCGCCCGCAGCGCCGCGCGGTTTTTCAATTCGACATGGCGGGGACCGGAACGGCTGATATAGCCCTGATGCTCCAACAACGACATCATCCGCGATACGGTTTCGATGGTGAGCCCCAGATAATCGGCGATGTCCTGACGC
>JAJZHU010000174.1 GCA_021798375.1 Pseudomonadota bacterium
ACCACCGCCCAGTTGCCGCCCAGATTGTGCAGCACGGTTTGTGCTCCTCGCACCTCCAGATGGGCCGCGCCATCGGGCTGTAAATGATCGTCCAACCCCAACTGCCCCGACGCCACCAACCCAAGCGGCCCCCAGCCCATCACCAGGCTGGTGATCTCGATCTTGCCGCCGCCGGCGCGCCAGATATCGGCACGGGTGCGGCGATCGCCCAAGTGGGTCGGCCAGCCGTGCAACGCGGCATTCAAGGTGAAATCGGACAGATGCTGCCCCAATCCCGGATCGTATTCGCGCGGCAGCGGCGGCAATTCGACCGCCTCGGTGCGCAAGGCCAGGGCGATGCCTTGATCGTCGGGGGTCACGGTGGCATCCAAAATCCCCACTGCCAAACCCGTTCCGTTCAAGCCCGTTCCATCCGGGCCGGGGCCTTGGGGCGGACGCAAATTCTTGCCATCGATCGCCACACTGACAATCTGACCGCCCGACTTGAGATGAACCGTGGCGGTCAGATGATCGGCGATGATGCGCTGCGCGGGCGACGTGCCCAACTGAAAACCGGACACGCCCCGCACCACCACATGCAGCAACGCCGGATTGCGCAGATCCACGCGCAGATCGACCTGATCGGCCATAATATCCACGCCGCCCGGCAATAATTCGTTATAGGCGTGCAAATGCACATGGCGCAGGCTGATGGCGGGAGAAAACCAATATTCGCGCGTGGGCGCGATTTGCGCTTCCACTTGCCAACCGCGCGCGCGCTGCCGGTCGGCCCAGGCGGCCAGATCGTGGGTCACTCCCTCGCGGGCGATTTGCGCAAAATAAAACATCCCCACCGCGACCACGGCGGTGGTAAAAATGACGAACGCCCATATCCGACGCGATAAAAATTCCACGCAAACCTCGAAAAAGTGAGTTCATCCTGTTCCGGCAAATCTTATAACCATAATGCCGCCAGATGGCGACCACCGCGCGCTCGTCATGCGCTTCTCCCTTTACCCTCGGCGCCCCGGCGGATATACGAAGCCGACCAACGCGCCAAACTGGCGGTAGCATCAAAAAGATCCCGATCCATGAGTTACGCGGTCAAAGAAATATTCCTGACCTTGCAAGGCGAAGGATTCCACGCCGGGCGCGTGGCGGTGTTCTGCCGTTTCGCCGGTTGCAATCTGTGGTCGGGGCGCGAGGCCGACCGCGCGGAGGCGGTCTGTCAATTCTGCGACACCGATTTCGTGGGGGCGGATGCGGGCAAATTCGCCACTCCCGCGCAGCTTGCCGCCGCGATCGAGAATCTGTGGCCGGAACATAATGCGGCGGCTGGCACGCGCTTTGTGGTGTTCACCGGCGGCGAGCCGTTGTTGCAATTGGATCCCGGCTTGATCGACGCCCTGCACCAGAGCGGGTTTGAAATCGCCGTGGAAACCAATGGCACGCTGGCCGCACCCGCGGGCATAGATTGGTTGTGCGTCAGCCCCAAGGCCGGCAGCGAGTGGATTTTGCGCGCCGGAGATGAATTGAAATTGGTGATGCCGCAACCGGGATTCGATCTGGAATCGCTGGCGCAATTGCCATTCCGGCGCTTTTCGCTACAGGCGATGGATGGACCGGATGCGGCGCAAAACCTCCGCCACGCGGTCGCCCTGTGTTTACGCCATCCGGCGTGGCAATTGTCGGTGCAGACCCATAAGATTTTGGGCATTCGCTGATTAAACACCCCCAGATTGGCCACAATTCCGGGCGCGACGCGATTGCCGCCGTTGCAATCATTCGTTAGGCTGTTGTTCCTCTGCACGCAATTGCACCCCCAAAATCGCTGTCATATCTGATTCGCTCCACCAATGATTTAACCGATACCCCATTATAGCCGCGCCGTGGGAGGATTTGACCACATGACCACCTACACAGTGTTATCGGGCACCAGCGCCATCACGCTGATGACCAACGACGCGGCGAATGTGTGGAGCGGCGGCACCGTCAGCGGCGGTGTGGTGACCAGCGGCGCCGTCATGGTGGTTTACAGCGGCGGCACGGTCGAAAACACATCGGTTACAGCGGGGGGTGTCCTGATCGTCCTGCCCGGCGCCAATATAATCAATATCGACGCCCCTTATGGCAAAGTTATCACCTCGGACGAGGTGGTGGTTGAAGCGTCAGGCGTGGGGATGTTGACGGATAGCGGCACGGCTTACGGGCCGGCCATCAGTGCGGGGTGGGGCGAGTTTGTGTTGCCCGCTGGTTCAGCCTACCACGTCGTGAACAGCGGTGGGTTTCAATTCATTGAAAACGGCGGCATCGCCCCCGGCATGACGGTGGAAGGCGGCGGGTTCGAGATCGTCTCGTCGGGCGGCATTGCCTCGAACACCGTCGCGGGGAGCGGCGGCACGTTGATCGCACTGTCCGGCTCCGACATTGCGGGCAGCATCGCGTCCGGGGGGCAGATTATTTCCAGCGGCGTGGTGGTGATCGCCAACAAAGCTGGCGCGTTCAGCGGGGTCTCGATCGGCAGTGCAGCGTTCAGTCTTACATCGGTGGGGAACACCGAAACCGCCTATGTGATGAAAGGCGGCAGCTATGCCAGTGCTGCCGATCACGGCACGCTGGATGTGTTCGCCGGCGGCGCGGCCAGCCACATCACGGTGCAATCCGGCGCCACCGAAAATGTTTATGCCGGCGGTACGGATGGCAATGCGGTTATCAGCGGCGGCGGCGTGCAAAATGTCTATTCCGGTGGCCAGATCAGCAACAGCGAAGTCCTGCCAGGCGGTGCGATCGATCTGACCTATCTCGCTTTTGCCGGCGGCGGTTCCGTCCCATTGAGCGGGAGCAATATTTCGCTTGAAATCACCGGCGGCAATGGCAGCGCGCAAGTGGGATTGTCGGGCGATTATAACGGTTTGTATGAAAATCTAAGCGCCGACACCACAGGCGGCACATTGATCGCCATCGGCAGCACGCCCTGTTTTTGCGCGGGCACCCGCATTCGCACCGACCGCGGCGAAGTGCCGGTCGAGGAACTGGCCATCGGCGACCGGGTGATCAACCGCAAAGGCGAGCCCAGGCCGATTGTCTGGATTGGCAAACGCGCCTACGACGGCAAATTCGTGCGCCGCAATCCGGATTTGCAGCCGATTCTGATCCGGCAAAATGCGTTTGGCCCCAACGCCCTGGGCGAAGCGATGCCGGCGCGCGATCTTTATGTCTCGCCCCGCCATGCTTTTTGGTTCGACGGGGTGTTGATCACCGCCAATGCGCTGGTGAATGGCGGATCGATCCGCAAGCTGCACACATCCGAATCCGTCACCTATTTCCATGTCGAATTGGCCACCCACGATGTGATCTTGGCCGAGGGCGCCTTGGCCGAGAGTTTTTTGAACGACGACAACCGCGTCATGTTCCAGAATGCGGACTCGTTCCACGAGCTTTACCCGGATGTTGGCCCCGAAGCCGCCGAATATTGCGCGCCAAGGCTGGAGATCGGCGAGGTGGCCGAGGCGATGCAGCGAAAACTCGCCGCCCGCGCGCTGAGCCTGGGTTTGGCGCCACCGCAGACATTGCAGATCGAACTCGTCGAGGGACTCAATCGTATTACCGTGTCGCCAGAGGTGGGAAGCCTGATCTTGTGTTCGATTCCCGGGTATCAGCG
The DNA here is from genome assembly GCA_021798375.1 of Pseudomonadota bacterium. Lineage (GTDB taxonomy): Bacteria > Pseudomonadota > Alphaproteobacteria > Acetobacterales > Acetobacteraceae > JAJZHU01. The sequence continues at coordinate 3,641 of JAJZHU010000174.1, forward strand.
GGGCGACATACGGCAATTGGGGGCGTTGATCACGCGGATCCGGATCGACGGCGCGCCGATCGATCTGGAGGATCCCCGCCTGACCGATGGGTTTTATCCGGTTGAAACGCATGGGTCGGTTCACCCGCGCTGGACCGACGGTGCGGCATCGATCATGCTGGATCCCAGGCTTCACAGCGAAATCTGGGAGATCGAAGTTGGATCGCTGATCAGAGTGGAGCAATATTGGCCTGCACGGCAGCAGCGGCGTTAGGCTTGGCGCCGCCTTGGGGGACACCAGCGTGACGAGTTACAATGTTTCTTCCGGTGCCGTCAGCAGCGGCATGGTGATTTCCAGCGGCGACGGGGTCGTTGTCGATGATGGCGGCACCACCAGCAACATCGTGATCTCAAGCGGCGGATTCGAATTCGTTTACAGCGGCGGCGTGGCCTCCGGCACCAATGTCGCCGGCGGCGGCACGCTGGTGATGTTGCCGGGCGCCGTGGGTAATGGCACCAGTGCGGCCACGGGGGGGCATGTGGTTTCCACCAACGCGGTGGTGGATTTGGCGGGTGGCAGCCTCACGGTGACATACGGCACGCTGATCGGCGGCACGATCGGCGCGGGGGCAACCGATTACGTGTTGAATGGCGGCATCATCAATGCCGCCACGGCGTCGGGCGGCAATATCATCGTCGAAGCAGGCGGAGCCGCCAGCAATGTTGTCGTCAATAGCGGTGGCGGGCTGGATGTCCTATCGGGCGGTTATACCACCCGCGCCCTGATCGAAGGCAACGGCAGCGAGACATTGTTCGGCAGCAGTTTCTATGACTCGGTGTATCACGCACAGGAATTTGTTTCTGGCATCGCTTATGACGCCAATCTCTACAGCGGTTCGTATCAACAGATCGGTGGAGGTGGCAAAGCCGTAAGTGCGTTTGTGTTCAACAGCGGCACGCAGGCGGTGTGGGGTGGGGGCGCCGCCAGCGGTACCGTCGTTTCATCCGGCGGATTTCAGGAAGTGCTGAGCACTGGCGTCGCCAGCGGCACAACCATCAGCAACGGCGGCTATGAATTCGTCTCGGGTGGCGGCAGCGCGGTCAGCACAACTGTCAGTTCGGGCGGCGTGATGTTCGTCTATAGCGGCGGCATCGCCTCGGGCACGGATGTGCTGACCGGCGGCACGATGATTGTGTTGCCTGGTGCCATCGTTTCCCACACCACCGGGACGGCGATTTCGACCGGCGTTGTCACCATGGGATATGCTTTCAGCGGCAATTGGACCTTGGATACTGCCACCCCCAATTTCGGCACGGTCTCGGGCTATCAAGCCGCTTATATATTGTCCGCCGGCCGACTGATCGGTGCCAATAATCACGGAATGATCGAAATTTTCCAAGGTGGCGCCACCAGCGGCACCCACACGACCACCAGCGCTACCGTGCAAATCTTTCAAGGCGGGATCGACAGCGGCAGTTTCGCCGTCAGCGGCGGCTTTATAGCGGCGCAAGGTACGCTGATCGGCGCCACAATTTCCAGCGGCGGGCATGATACCGTGTTCTCGTCCGGGGTGGCCAGCAACACAAGCGTGGGCGCGGGCGGAATCGAGGTGATCTCGACCGGCGGGAGCAGTTTTTATAGCGATGTCACGTCTGGCGGCGAACAATCGATCGCTTCGGGCGGGGCGGCCAGCAACACCAGCGTGGGCGGCGGCGGCGCGGCGATCGTCTCCGGCGGCGGCAGCGCGGTCGGCGCCTCGGTCGCCAGTGGCGGATTCCTGTTCGTGCTCGGCGGCGGTAGC
>JAJZHU010000175.1 GCA_021798375.1 Pseudomonadota bacterium
ATCGAGGTCACCGATGCACTCGATGGGCTCGTGGTGCGCTTGCCGAAATCACAGCGGGATTAAAAATTCAAACTATCGGGAAGGAGAACAACAATGACATCCGAGAATCAGGCGTGGGATCCATATGCGCCGGCTGACCCCGCAACGCGCGTGGCAGAGATGGACGATGCGCGCCACCGGGCTGCTGTCGCGGTCATTTCAACCGCGCGCGGCGAAAGCTACGAAATCCTCAGATATCAAGACATAGTCAACACCGCGCGCGATGTTGAAACATTCAGCAATGGCGGCGGTCCGCGGCACGAGCGGCGCTTGCCCCCGCTCGAATATGATCCCCCGGAGCACCGGGTTTATCGGGACATTTTACAGCCGTTCTTTTTGCCGCAACGCATGCGGCAACTGGAGCCACAGGTCCGTGAAATCGCGATCCGTCTGCTTACACCACTTCTGGCCGAAGGCGGCGGCGATTTCGCCAAGAATTTGTCTTATCCCTTGCCCGTGCTGGGGTTGTGCGCACAGTTGGACATTCCCGACGACGATTGGGCAGAAATTAAACAATGGTCCGAAGGCTCGTTGCTCAACGAATCAGAAAGCCCGCAGGAGCGTGAATGGGCCGAGACGTGCCATCAGAATATTTTGGCTTACGGTCGCAAGTTGATCGATGCCCGCATCGCGTTGCCGCTGCCGCCGGACCAAGACATCATCAGCGCCATGATGCAGGCCAACGCAACCGACAAGCCGCTTGATCGCGATTTTGTCGCCTATACTCTGCGTCTGTTCATTTCGGCCGGGCACAATTCCACCACCGGCGGACTGGGCAATGCGCTGATGCATCTGGCCAGCCATCCCGCCGATCAGGAATATCTGCGCGCGAACCCGAGCGAAATTCCGATTGCAATCGAAGAAATTCTGCGTGTCTATTCGCCTATTCAAGAAATGCCGCGCTGGGCCAACAGCGATGCCGAAGTGGGTGGCTGTCCGATCCCAAAGGGTGCGCGCGTGGGCTTGTTGTGGGGCTCGGGCAACCGCGACGAAAGCGCGTTTCCAGACGCCGAACAATGCATTCTGAACCGGCGCCCCAATCGCCATCTGGCGTTCGGTTCGGGCATCCATATGTGTTTGGGCGCGGCAATGGCGCGGATGGAACTGCGCGTTACGTTGGAAGAGTTGCTGGCAAGGACAAGTAGTTTCGAAATTTCCGGAACAATCGTACACACGCCGTTCCGCCGCTTCGGCGTTTCGTCGTTGCCAGTCAAAATTACGTCCAGCCCGGTCTATGCGAACCACCCGACGGATTAAGATATATTTTAAGCCAAGAATCATCCCAGCCGCCCGACCGATTATCACGAGTCAATACTTCGGGCCGCTGGTATGAAATATTCAATCGAACTGCAACGGCACGGTCAGCGCGCCTATTTCCGGCCAGCGGGTCATGCCGATTTCACCCACGACCGAAAATTGCTTGGTGCTGGCCAACAATTCTTCCAGAGCCACGCGCAGTTCCATGCGTCCTATGTGCAGGCCGGGGCAATTATGTGGTCCTCGTCCGAAAGCCAAATGCTCGCCGATGTTGGGCCGGCACATGATGAACTCATCACCCTGCGGAAAGACGCTTTCATCACGGTTGGCCGATGCATAGACCAATGCAATCGCTTCGTCCGTCCGGATTGTGACATCGCCGAACGTAACATCGTGGGTCGCGGTGCGGGCAAACCCGCGATAGGGAGTATACAGCCGTAAAAACTCCTCGATCGCATCGGGCAGCAGTTCGGAATGGGTGCGCAATCGGTCTTGCAACTCCGGATCCCGCGACAGATGCACACTGATGCTGCCCATCATCACCGTGGGCGCCACAATTCCCACCACCAGCACCTGCCGCACGCACCCCACCACCAACTCCGGCGGCAACGGTTCGCCTTGGTGGCGGGCGGCCAGCAGCGCGGAAACAGGATCGTCATTGGGATCACCAGGTTCGCGCTGGCGCAGCGCGATAAAATCGCGCGCAATTTCGTAAAGCCGCAGACTGGTGGCCTTCATTGACTCCTGATCGAAATTATGCACCGCCAGAATAAAGGCGCGGCCTGCCTCGTGCAACGTATGCAGCCACTGCGCCGGCATGCGTGCCCATTCGCCGAACACATAAACCGGCAGGAAGCTTGCAAATTCGGCGCAAATATCGCCTCCGCCCTTTGCCAGCATGGGAGCCAGCAATTCGCGGGCGCTGTTGCGGGTAAAGGGCACCAACGCCTCGGCCCGCTCCTTTGTAAAGACCATGTTCAGCGCCCGCCGGTAGGGCGTGTGATCCGGCGGATCGAGATGAAGCGGCGGACGGCGCCCGGTGAAAGCAATTTTCGGCACCACATTCTGTTTGGATGTGATGAAAGTCTCGGCATCACTGGCGGCGCGTTTGACATCGTCATAGCGCATCAGCCCCCAAAAGCCACCCAGATCGGTCGAATGCGCCACCGGACATTGCGCGCGCAGTCGAGCATATTCCTCGTGCGCGCTGTCAAATGTCTCTGGCCCGCCTGCGTCGAAATCATGCCTCGTGTTTTCGGTCATCGATCTTCTCGCTCCGCCTGCGTTGCAACCACCGTTGAATATTTAACTTTTCCGCGGCTGGATTGCAAGGGCTTGCATCACCGATTGCCGTTGACAATGGGGGGGATGCTCGCTGTGCTGATGCTTGCCGGCATGGGCTGCGCGTGCGTCCGGAAAGACCGGGAGGAGGCTTTCCAGGCGCCGGGCGACGCCATCGATGCGATCGTTTGAAGTGAAATCAGGCTTTTGTGGAGATCACGCTATAATGTTGAAACCGCCTCACTCCTAGAACACGTTCGGATCAGGACGAATGTGCTCTAGCTTTTTGTTTTTACGCATGATTCACGCTTACGTGTTATTCAACCCGCGGCGATCATGCGTTAAATTTCGGCATGACGGGATTAACATCCTCCGCATCCGTCACATCGATGATCAAACGTTTTTTGCGTATTTTTCCAAAAAGGTAAGATTCTTCCTTCATTGCTTCTCAAACAATTCCTTGATCGTTCCCTGCGCCTCGCTTTGAATTCGGGCCAGGTGCTCCTCGCCTTTGAAACTCTCGGCGTATATCTTATACACATCTTCGGTTCCCGATGGCCGTGCCGCGAACCAGCCATTGGCGGTGCATATTTTAATCCCGCCGATCGCGGCGTTGTTGCCGGGGGCGTGGGATAGTTTGGCGGTGATCTTGTCGTTCGCCAGCGTGTCGCGCGGGAATTGTTCCGGCGACAGGTTCTTCAGCAATGATTTCTGTGCCGCGTTGGCGGGGGCATCGATGCGGGCATAGCAAGGCGCGCCAAGTTCCGCGGTGATGTCGCGGTAATTCTCGCCGGGGTCTTTGCCGGTGATGGCGGTGATCTCGGCGGCCAGCAGCCCCATGATCAAACCGTCCTTGTCGGTGGTCCACACCGTGCCATCGCGGCGCAGAAAGGCAGCACCCGCGCTTTCCTCGCCTACGAAGCCCAGCGTACCATCCGCCAGCCCATCGACGAACCATTTGAAGCCCACCGGGACTTCGACCAATTTGCGGCCCAACTTGGTGGCGACTCGGTCGATGATGGCGCTGCTGACGATGGTTTTGCCGATGGCGGTGGCGGGGCCCCAGTGCGGGCGGCGGGTGAACAGATAGGCGATGGCGGTCGCCAGATAGTGATTGGGGTTCATCAAACCGCCGGACCCAGTGACGATGCCGTGACGGTCGGCGTCGGTATCGTTGGCGAAAGCGACATCGAATTTGTCGCGCATCGCAATCAGGCCGGCCATGGCATGGGGCGACGAACAATCCATGCGGATTTTGCCGTCCCAATCGGCGGTCATGAAGCGAAAACTGGGATCGACCGCTTTGTTGACGATGGTGGCGTCGAGGCCATAACGGTCGATGACCGGCTGCCAATAGGCGACGGCCGCACCTCCCAGTGGGTCGATGCCGATCTTTACGCCGGCGCCTTTGATCGCTCCCATGTCCAATATATGGGCCAGATCGGCGACATAAGGCGTGACGTAGTCGTGTTTGCGCAGAAACGGCGATATGCGAGGGTTGGCGGCGCGCTTCACCCCCGCCAAACCTGCCGCGATATAGGCGTTGGCGGTGCGCTCGATCCAACTGGTAACATTTGTATCCGCAGGTCCGCCGTTGGGTGGGTTGTATTTGAATCCGCCATCTTCGGGTGGATTATGCGACGGCGTGATCACGATGCCGTCGGCCAGACCCGATGTGCGGCCTCTGTTATAGACCAAAATCGCGTGCGAGATCACCGGCGTGGGGGTGTAGCCCCCCGCCTGATCGATCATCGCCGTTACCTCATTGGCCGTCAGAACTTCCAGTGCATTGGCCAAGGCGGGTTCCGACAGTGCGTGGGTATCGATGCCGATAAACAATGGGCCGTCGATCCCCGCCTGTTTACGATAATCGCAAATCGCCTGGGCAATCGCCAGAATATGCGTTTCGTTGAAACTGGTCGTCGTGGACGAGCCGCGATGCCCCGACGTGCCGAAGCTCACGCGCTGCGAGGCGATCGCCAGATCGGGCTTGCCGGTAAAATAATCCGTCACCAGACGCGGCACATTGACCAGGCGGGCCGGGTCGATGGGAAGACCGGCGAGCGGGCTGATTGTTTGCGACATGACTGGTCTCCGGGAAGGAACGGCAACGCGGGAAACTTATCGTAGCCGGAAAATCACGGAGTGCTAGAGCCTGATGGCTGGGGTTGAATCGAATTATCTTTGCCGTCAGGTTCTAGCTTATTGTTTTAGCGTCGCGCCAAAAGAAAGCCCAGCGCGCCACAAAGCAGTCCGACCGCCACCACGCTGGTCAGCGGGCGCTCCTCGACGGAATCCGCGACCGCCCTGGCGCTGCCGCGCACTCGCCGCCGGGCCTGACGGTAAGTCTGCTCCGCCGACGCGGCGACCTGGTCCGCCAATTCTTCGATTTCGGCCCTGACCTCGTCGCCAAGCTTGCCCATGGCTGTTTCCGCCTGGTCGGCGAATTTTGCAGCACGAGCTCTGATTTCGGCTTCACGCATTGACCGCACTCCGGAACATGGATCGATATGGTTGAGTCATGGCCGGAGGGGGTGCGTTTTTTGAACGTTCGATCCGGTCGACAGAACGATAGCAAGCAGCGGCCATTGGAAAACAGGGTCGGAAACTACTCAGATTTGCTCCTCACACCGTTATCTCCACCAGCACCGGCGCATGATCCGAGGTTTGGGTCCAATCGCGCGCTTCGTCGAACACTTGCATCGATCGAGCGGTAAGGTCGGGCGTCAGCCACACATGATCCAGCCGCCGTCCCCGGTTCGAGATGCGCCAGTCCTGGTTGCGATATGACCACCAACTG
>JAJZHU010000176.1 GCA_021798375.1 Pseudomonadota bacterium
CGAGCCTTCATAGACCGACCAGGCACGCGCCGCGGGGCGATGGACCGCGGGATCGGGATCGATCAGGCGGCGGTGATAGGCGTTCAGCAGGTCGCCACGTTCGGACGGCGGGAGAAATTCGACGAAGATGCGATGTGCTTCGGGGAATATGGTACCCATGCCGTGCAGGAACCACTCGACCTCGGCCGGGCGCCCCAGGAACATGCCGCGCAGCACAAGCCCGGTGACGTGCAATGCGTGCGCCTGGGCATAGGCCAGCGCCAGCGTCGAGCCCCAGGAGCCGCCGAACAACAGCCAGCGTTCGATACCCAGATGGGTGCGCAGGGCTTCGATATCGGCCACCAGATGCGGCGTGGTGTTGTCGATCAGGCTGCCCAGCGGGCGCGAGCGTCCGGCGCCGCGTTGATCGAACACCACCACCCGCCAATGTTGCGGGTCGAAAAACCGCCGATGCACCGCCCCCGCCCCGGCGCCGGGACCGCCGTGCAGGAACAGCACCGGTTGACCGGCGGGATTGCCCGCCTGTTCCCAATAAAGCTCGTGCCCGCTGCCCACCGGCAGGGTTCCGGTTTGATAGGGGACGATATCGGGGAATAAATCACTGCGCGACTTGGGGCTATTGGCCATGACGGTATTTTGCATAGGAGAACGAGTAAGGCTAGAGCTTTACCCCGCAACTGGATTAGAAGGCTTGCCATGCAACGCATCCTTGTCGCCCTCGCCGGATTTTATGGTTTTGTCGCCGTGTTGATGGCCGCTTTAACCTCGCACCTGCTGGCGGGGCGCATCGACGCGGCGTCGCTGGCGATTGTGAAAACCGGCATCGACATCGAAGCCTGGCACGCGCTGGCGCTGTTGATCGTCGGGTTGGAGGTGACGCGGCTGGGGAAATGGGGCTTGCGCGCCGGGGCTTTGTGGGCGTTCGGCATTTTCTTGTTTTGCAGCGCGGTTTATTGGCGCGGAATCATGGGCTCGTCGCTAGGCGGGGTGGCTCCCGCGGGCGGGATCAGCCTGATGCTTGGCTGGCTGATGCTGCTGTGGGGCGGGGTACGCGGGTTTTGATCGCAGTTCCTTACGGCAGCGCCTATTTGGCGGCGCCTGAATATGAAGCGCCGCTGGCCGAGGAACTGGCACGCCATGGGGTCGGCATTGCCTCGTGGCACGGGCGTTTGGCGCTGTCGCCGGAGGCTCCGGTGGCGTCGGCTTGGGCATTGGAGGTTTGGACCGCGCCGCAATTGATCGAAATCGGATCGATCAAATCGGCGGCCAATGCGCTGCGGGCGATCCAGCGCAACTGGGGCGCTTACGAGGTTGCGCATCACCGCCGCATGGCCTTGATCGCGGAAAATCTGCCGCCCCTAAAGCGCCGCCCGCTGCGTTTTCCCGAATTGCCGCCCACCGGGCATCTGGGCGCCTGGACCCTGCTGGAGCCCAATCTGATGCTGGCCTCGGCCACCACCAGCAGCGCGTTCGTGAACGGCGAGATCCTGTTCGAGGAAGACCACATCGGCCCGCCCAGCCGCGCCTATTTGAAATTATGGGAGGCCTGCACCCGCCTGGGCCATTGGCCCCAACCGGGCGAACATTGCATCGATCTGGGCGCTACCCCCGGCGGTTGGACCTGGGCCATCGCCAAGCTGGGCGCCGAAGTGGTGGCGATCGACAAGGCCCCGCTCGCACCGCAGGTCGCCGCGATGAAGGGGGTAAGTTTTCGCACCGGCAGCGCCTTTGCCGAACCACCCGCGCCGGTGGATTGGCTGTTTTGCGATGTGATCGCCTATCCCGAACGCAGCCTGCGCATGGTGCAAAACTGGATCGCCGCGGGGGCGCCACAGCACATCGTGTGCAGCATCAAATTCCAGGGCGCCACCGACCACGATGCCGCCGAGGCCTTTGCGGCGATCCCCGGCGGGCATGTGTCGCATCTTTGTTACAACAAACATGAGCTGACATTTTTGTGGGACGCCTGCGCCGCATGAACCAGCATCCTTTAATTTCGGTTGTTGTACCGGTGCGCAACGAAGCGCCGAATCTGCGTCCGCTGGTGGAAGAAATCGCCGCTGCCCTGGTGGGGATTGATTTCGAGATCGTCTATGTGGATGACGGCAGCAGCGATGCGACGCCCTTTGAACTGGCGACGCTGGCCACCGCATTCCCGTTGCGTTTTCTGCGCCACCGTCACAGTTGCGGCCAAAGTGCCGCCGTAATCACCGGCGTGCGGGCCGCGCGCGGCCGATGGATCGCCACCTTGGATGGCGACGGGCAGAACGACCCCGCCGATATTCCCGCCCTGCTGGCGCACGCCCAGGCCGAGCCGGGTCCGGTCCTGATCGCAGGCCATCGCATCCATCGGCGCGACAATTGGCGCAAGCGCATTTCCTCGCGTATTGCCAACAAAATCCGCGCCGCCGTATTGGGCGACCGCACCCCCGACACCGGCTGCGGGTTGAAATTGTTCGCCCGCGAGCTGTTTCTGAGCCTGCCGCATTTCGATCACATGCACCGCTATCTGCCGGCGCTGTTCCTGCGCGCGGGCGCCAAGGTCCTATCGGTGCCGGTGCATCACCGGGCGCGCTCGCGGGGGGTTTCCAATTATGGCACGCTGGACCGGCTGCTGGTGGGGCTTCCCGATCTGTGCGGCGTGTGGTGGCTGATGCGGCGCGGCAAGCGGCCCCAAATCGAACCATGAACAAATTCGCGCCGCCGGCATGGGCCAAATCGCTGCTGTTGCTGTTGGGTGTGGCGGGGGTTGTGGCCGGCGTGCATTTGCTGACCGGCAATCGCCTGGCCTTGCTGGACACGCATCGCGATCCGTTGGGCATTGGGGTGTTCATTCTGCTGGGTGCGGCTGCCTGCGCCTTCGGGCTGCCGCGCCAATTGGTGGCTTCGGCGTCGGCGGCGGCGTTCGGTCTGTGGGGCGGTGTTGCAGTCGCGCTGGCGGCGCAGTTCACCGGCTGCATGGCCGATTTCTTTTGGGCGCGTTTCATCGGCCGGGCCTGGACCCAACGGCGCATCAAGGGGCGTCTGGCCCAGGCCGACGAGTTTTTTACCGCCCGGCCGGTATCCACCACGCTGATGCTGCGGCTGTTCCCAATGGGGAATAATCTGGCGGTCAATCTATTGGCGGGTGTTTCAAACGTGTCCGCCGTGCCGTTTTTCACGGGATCGTTGTTGGGCTATGTGCCGCAGACACTGATATTTGCCTTGGCGGGCACCGGGTACACCACGCATTTGTGGGTCGGGCTGGAGTTGTTCGTGCTTTCAACCGCGTTGGGGCTGTGGCTGGCAAAGCGCCACCGCGCCCGGCGCGCCGGTGTCATCGGCGGCGGCAACTGATCAAATTCGATCGGATTCCGCAACCGGCTGAGCGGGGATTGCTTCGATCAAGCGCAGCAATTCGGGGATATTATCAACCACCTGGAACAAATCGCGGGTGGCCTCGGCCATGAATTGGTTGGCGATGGCGTCGTCGAGCAACGCCAGGAACGCATCGGCGGATCCGGCTATATTGGCGATAAAAATCGGTTTATCGTGCAGTTTGAGCTGCTTCCAGGTGATGACCTCGATGGTTTCATCGAATGTGCCGACAGCGCCCGGCAGCATCACAAACGCATCGGCCTGTTCGAACATGTGACGCTTGCGGCTGTGCATGCTGTCGGTGATCACAAGATCGGGGAGGTCGGTATGCGCGACCTCGAAGGCGGTGAGAAATTGCGGGATCACACCCAGGACGTTGCCACCCGCCGCCAGCGCCGCGTCGGCAAGCTGACCCATCAAGCCGATCTGCCCGCCGCCATAGACCAACCGGTTGCCGGCCTCGGCAAGCCCGCGGCCCAATTCCTGCGCCGCCGCCGCGAATTGCGGCCGGTTGCCCACCCGTGAGCCGCAAAACACCGCTATCGATCGCGTCGAGACCATCAATCCGTTCCTTGCGTTGCCGAGGGCGCCATTGAGGCCAAATCTAGCCGCGCGTCCAGAGCGCCGCCAAGCCGCCAGCGGAAGAATGTTACCCTATTTGCAATTTGCACCCTTGCGCCCCCCCCTGCCTGGGGTTATATCGCCGCCCCACGGAGTGTAGCTCAGCCTGGTAGAGCACTGTGTTCGGGACGCAGGGGCCGGAGGTTCGAATCCTCTCACTCCGACCATGCAAATGGTTGGTATTGCGGTGGTTGAGCGCCGTATGAAATCACCCGATCCTCCCTGAAATTTCGCGGCGCAGTTGACCCGTGGCGTGACTTGCGCCTCAATACGCCAAAATCCGCCGGCCCGATCAAATCGAGCGCTGGCAGCACAGAATTTTATTGAGGGGGCGCGCCATGTTCAAATCGAGTGTCGTATTGTCTTTGCTGGTTTTTGCCGCGGGGAATCCCGCCCTGGCAAAAGCGCGGGTTGCCACGCCCGATCAGGTGGTGGCACACCATCTGCGGGCCTTTACCCAGCATAATTGGGATGCGCTGATCCAGGATTATGCCCCCAACGCGGTGGTTATAACGCAAAATGGCCCCATCGAGGGGATTCCGGCGATCTATAAATTCTATCAATCGATCAACAGCATCACACCCGCGCCCGATTTTCAGGTGACCCTGGTTCCGGCGGTGGGCGACGCGGGCCTCGCGGATTGGGTGATGAATCCGCACAAGCCGGGCTCGCTCAAGGGGCACGATATTTTCATCGTGCGCAACGGCAAGATCCAGTTCCAAACCACGGTCAACGTGCGCCCGGCCAGCCAGCCCTGAAGATTCTTTCTTCCGCGCCTCCCGCTTCAACTTTAATGCGTACACCACCGGTAAACCCGGGCCTGGAAATCTTCAAAGGAATCCCATCGATGCGTCATTTTTTTGCGGCGGCCGGCTTTTTGTTTGCCGCGAGTGCGGCGGCCGCGACCGCGGCTCCGGTGGTTGCGACCCCGAATCAAATCGTGGCCCGCCACATCGGGCAATTTTTGGCGCATGATTGGAACGGGGTGATGCGCGATGTCGCGCCCGATGCGGTCTTCATCCTTGGCCCGGACACGATATTGCAGGGCAAGCCGGCCATTCGCGCGTTCTTTCTGAAACTCGGCAATCAAAAACCGATGCCGACTTTTGAAGCCAAATTGGTCCCGGCCATCGGCGATATTGGGCAAGAAGATTGGATAATGAACCCCGGTCAGCCCGGCTCGATGAAGGGCCGCGATCTGTTCATCATTCGTGGCGGCAAGATCGTGTTCCAGACGACGACGAATGTGCGTCCGGCCGACCAGCCCTGAGTTTTGAAGGAAAATTTGATTCTTATCTTGTAACTCCCAAGCCCCCCTGGGCTATCGGCGGGATAATTGTTCTTGCGGCGCGGTCTCGGATGTGAGTCAACGTCAGGATGGAATTATCTCCTGAAGTCC
>JAJZHU010000177.1 GCA_021798375.1 Pseudomonadota bacterium
GGCAACCGCGCAGCGGCGCGAAGCGTCCTTGAACGATCCGAGCACGGCGCGACAATCCAGCATATTCGGGCGAAATCGCGTCTCAAGACACCCAAAGGGGCTTGCACGCGATCACGGTATCTACGCTTGCTGGAGCGACGATCACGCAAGTTCACGGTGAAAAAATAACACCCACCCGGAACACGATTGCGGCGATAATCGGGCATTAGAATCTCACGATTTTTGTTGAACATGGTTGCATGGGGGAGATCCAATCATGTGTCATTTTGTGAATGTGGCGGGCGTTGCCCGCCTACGCTTGCTGGCATAGCCACACCCCCTCCACTTGCAGTAGACCGCGATTTCTAGATAAGATTTAAACAAACGAAAAAATTATTTTTATCACCGCAATGGGAATCACTGCGCACAAAACAGCCCTAATGGTAATTTTTTTAAATATCGCTATCATTTCAGCTTCTGTTTTTCCCTTTTCGACTAAGCTATAATAATAACTGAGTGGAAGGTAACAAATAGCGATAAAAACCAACAGCACATCGAACATGAATAAAAACAAATAGTATTTTGGAATGCCATTTACAACATCAGGAAAATCAATCATAAAAATAAGATAAAGTTCGAAAAACACGAGTGAAGACCACAATGTAATTCTAAATATGGATAGATTATTTTTTAAATTAGTGTTTTCTTTCATTAGAAGCCCTCCGTTTATGATTTTTTAATGCTTTTTGCACAGCAAAAAATGTGCCAAGCCAAACAAGTCAATAGAAACGCGCAACGACATTACCCGAGGTGTTCGTATTTAGATCGTAGGGTGGGCATCGCCCACCGTCATTTCGCTTAATGGTTTGTTGTACAACAATGGTGGGCGATGCCCACCCTACGATCCTTTCCAGAGATGCCAACAAAAAGGGGAACATTCCTGCTCCCCTTTCCTTGTCTCAATACGTCTTCAACACATTATGCGGATCGATCACGAACTTCTTCGGCACACCCGAATCGAATTCATGATACCCGCGCGGGGCGTCGTCGAGGGAGATTACTTCCACTCCCACGATATGCGCGATTTTGATTTTGTCCCACAGGATCGCCTGCATCAGCGAGCGGTTGTATTGCATCACCGGGGTTTGCCCGGTGAAGAAGCTGTGTGATTTGGCCCAGCCGAGGCCGAAGCGGATGCTGAGGGCGCCGTGTTTGGCGGCCTGGTCCACGGCTCCGGGGTCTTCGGTGACATACAGGCCGGGGATGCCGATTTTGCCGGATGCGCGGGTGACTTCCATCAGCGAGTTCAGCACGGTGGCGGGGGCTTTGTGTTGGGCGCCTGCGTGGCCGTGGCCGCGGGCTTCAAACCCGACGCAATCGACGGCGCAATCTACTTCCGGGGTGCCGAGGATTTGCTCGATCTGTTCGGAAAGCGTGGCGTCGAGCGAGAGATCGACGGTGTGGAATCCGACGGCGGCGGCGTGGACCAGGCGGGCGGGGTTGACATCGCCCACGATCACCACGGCGGCGCCGAGCAATTGGGCCGAGGCGGCGGCGGCCAGGCCGACGGGGCCGGCTCCGGCGATATAGACGGTGCTGCCGGGGCCGACGCCGGCCGTTTTGGCGCCGTGGAAGCCGGTGGGGAGAATATCCGACAGGCAGGTGAGATCGCGGATTTTGGCCATCGCCTGGGCGCGGTCGGGGAATTTCAGCAGGTTGAAGTCGGCGTAGGGGATCATGACATATTCGGCCTGACCGCCAATCCAGCCGCCCATATCGACATAGCCATAGGCTCCGCCCGCGCGCGCCGGGTTGACGCTGAGGCAGACGCCGGTTTGTTGTTCCTTGCAGGTGCGGCAACGGCCGCAGGCGACATTGAACGGCACCGAGACGAGGTCGCCAATTTGCAATGTTTGCACATCGCTGCCCAGTTCGATCACTTCGCCGGTGATTTCATGGCCCAGCACCAGACCCGCGGGGGCGGTGGTGCGGCCGCGCACCATATGTTGATCCGAGCCGCAAATGTTGGTGGTGACGATTTTCAGGATCACGCCATGTTCGGCTTTGCGGCCGCTGGGGTCGATCAATTTCGGATAGGCGATGGTTTGAACCTGAACCTCGCCTTGCTTGATATAGACAACGCCGCGATTGCCGGCCATGTGTGATGTTCCCTCGGTTGATCTGTTGGCGGGAATTTATCAGATCGGGCGGGGGTTGGCCAGGGTTATTGGATCCAAAAACCGGCAATTATGTGGTGCGGTGCGGCAATCCACCTTCCTTCCCTGGCGCAAAAAGAAAGATGATGGATTGCCGCGCTTCGCTCGCGACGATGATGGAAGGAACGGGGTTATTCCTGGCCTTTGGCGACGAATTCTTCCAGCCAATGGATGGTGTAGTTGCCGGATTGAAATTCCGGCGCATCGACGATGCGGCGGTGCAGCGGCAGGGTGGTCTTCACCCCCACCACGGCGAATTCATCCAAGGCGCGGCGCAGACGGTTGATGGCGCCTTCGCGCGTGGGCGCGTGGACGATCAATTTGGCGATCATGCTGTCGTAATAGGGCGGCACCTTGTAGCCGGCATAGATCGCGCTATCGACCCGCACGCCAAGGCCGCCGGGGGCGTGATAGGCGGTGATCAGGCCCGGATTGGGTACGAAGGTATCGGGATCCTCGGCGGTGATCCGGCATTCGATGGCATGACCCGAGAAGGTGACGTCTTCCTGGGTGTAGCCAAGCCGTTCGCCCGCCGCGATGCGGATTTGCTCGCGCACCAGATCGACGCCGCAGACCATTTCCGTCACCGGATGCTCCACTTGCAGGCGGGTGTTCATTTCGATGAAGGAGAATTGGCCGTCCTGATATAAAAACTCCAACGTGCCGGCGTTGCGATAGCCCAGTTTCGACAGGCCCTTGGTCACCACTTCGCCCAGCGCGTCGCGTTCGGCGGCGCTCAGCACGGGCGATCCGGCCTCTTCGAGCAATTTCTGATGGCGGCGCTGCAACGAACAATCGCGTTCGCCGAAATGCACCACATTGCCGTGGGCGTCGGCCATCACCTGCAATTCGATGTGGCGCGGCTTGTCGAGGTATTTTTCCAGATACACCGCATCGTTGCCAAACGCCGTGCGGGCTTCGGTGCGGGCGACCTGCCACGCTTCTTCCAGATCGTCTTCGGTCTGCGCCACCTTCATGCCGCGTCCGCCACCGCCGGCGGCGGCCTTGATCAGCACCGGATATTGCACCCGCGCCGCCACGATGCGGGCTTCCTCGATGTTCTTCAATTCGCCGGGCGAGCCGGGCACCAACGGCACGCCCAGGCTTTCCATCGCGGTTTTGGCGGCGATTTTGTCGCCCATCATGCGAATATGGCTGGGCTCGGGGCCGATGAAGGCCAGACCGTGGGCTTCGACCATTTCGGCGAAATCGGCGTTTTCCGATAAAAACCCATAGCCGGGATGGATCGCCTCGGCGCCGGTGATTTCGGCGGCGCTCAGGATCGCCTGCATGTTAAGATAGGAATCGCGCGCGGCGGGCGGGCCGATGCACACGCTTTCGTCGGCGAATCGCACATGCATGGCATCCGCATCGGCGGTGGAATGCACGGCGACGGTGGCTATGCCCAATTCGCGGCAGGCGCGCTGGATGCGCAGTGCAATCTCGCCGCGATTGGCGATGAGGATTTTTTTGAACATGGGCGAGATTACTCGATCACCAAAAGCGGTTCGTCATATTCCACCGGCGCGCCGGCCGCGACCAGAATCCGCACCACGGTGCCCGCGCGGGGGGCCTTGATTTGGTTGAAGGTTTTCATCGCCTCGATCAACAGCACCGTCTGGCCGGCCGCCACCACCTGCCCCGCGGTGATAAAGGGTGGCGCGCCGGGTTCCGGGGCCAAATAGACCACGCCGACCATCGGGCTTTTGATCAGGCCGGGATGGACGGAGAAATCGCCGGGGGGGGCGGCCGGGGGTTCGATGGCGGGCGCGGCCACGGCCACGGCGGCGACAGGGGCCGGGGCGGCGCTCTGGTTGCCGGCGAACATCGTCACCTGGGCGGGCGCGCGCACCACGCGGATGCGGTTGTCGCCTTCACAGATCTCGATTTCGGTCAGGCTCGTTTCGGCCAGAATGGCAGCGAGCTGCCGGACTTGATCCGGATCGAAAGAAATATTGCTCATTTATCCTCCTGGTCTAAGACGAGTTCGGCCATCGCGGTAAGCGCCATGGCATAGCCGCGAATGCCGAAACCGCAAAGTACCCCCTGCGCCACTTTCGACACATAGGAATGGTGGCGAAATTCTTCGCGCCGGTGGATGTTGGAAATATGCACTTCGATCACCGGCAGATCGGCGGAGAGCAGCGCATCCATCAGGGCGATCGAGGTATGGGTATAGCCCGCCGGGTTGATAATGATGCCCGCCGCCCGGCCACGGCATTGCTGCACCCAGGTGATCAGCTCGCCTTCGCTGTTGGTCTGGCGGAAATCGATCGCCACCCCAAGCTCCAGGGCGACGTCCATGCATAATTGCTCGACGTCTTCGAGCGTGTCGGGTCCATAGACCAGAGGCTCGCGCAGACCAAGCATGTTCAGGTTCGGGCCGTTCAAAACGGCTATGACAGGGTTCGACATGGGCAAGCGCCTAGCACGAGTGCGGATTCTCACCAAGTGTTCGTTTGCGCAAATCGATGTTCGCATATCTGATTGCCCGCCGTCGGCTTGCTCCGGGCCGCATTTGTTCGCATATTGCGCCCATGCAGACCAAGATCGACATCACATTGAACGGCGACGAGCGCCCCATTCCTGCCGGGCAAAGCGTCGCCGGGCTGATCGAAAGCCTCGGGCTCGACCGCCGCAAAGTGGCGGTGGAGCGCAACCGCGAGATCGTGCCCCGTTCCCAATACGACGCCACGATGCTGTTGCCGCGCGATCAGATCGAGATCGTGCATTTCATCGGAGGAGGCTGAATTCATGACGATAAACGGGGACGACGGCTGGGTTGTGGCCGGACGGCGGTTCAATTCGCGCCTGGTGGTGGGCACCGGGCGTTATAAGGATCTGGAAGAAACCGGCGCCGCCATCGCCGCATCGGGCGCCGAAATCGTCACCGTGGCCGTGCGCCGGGTGAACCTGGCCGACCCTTCCGCGCCGATGTTGCAAGATTACGTCGATCCGAAAAAATACACCTATCTGCCGAACACCGCCGGCTGCTTCACCGCCGACGAAGCGGTGCGCACGCTGCGTCTGGCGCGCGAGGCAGGTGGGTGGAATCTGGTAAAGCTAGAGGTCCTGGGGCCGTTGCCCTATCTTTACCCCGATATGGCCGGCACGCTGGAAGCCGCCGCCGTGCTGATCAAGGACGGATTCGAGGTGATGG
>JAJZHU010000008.1 GCA_021798375.1 Pseudomonadota bacterium
GGAGGCGTATTCCCATCTCGTTGGCGGGATCGAGTTGCATTGCGCGGGTGAGAAATGGTTGCGCTTCGTCCGGTTGCGCCAGGCGATGATGGCACATCGCCAGATTGATCAGGCTGGCGGCGTCGGCGCCGAAGCGGTGCAGGGATTTTTGAAATTGCACGGCGGCGGCGGCAAATTGGTCGAGCTGCAATAACATCACGCCAAGATCAAAGGCCAGATCGTGCGATTCGCCATTGGGGAAATACCATGCGTCGATCTGGGCGATAATTTCGATCAGCGCGCCGATTTGGGAGGGTGTGGCGGCTTTTATTTGCGTCTGCAATGCCGGCCAAACATGCGAGACGATGGCGCTGTCGAAGCCGGTGAGGCGCAGGTAGCTTAAAGCCTGGTCCCACGGCAGGTCTGATTTGAATTGCGCTGCGGCCAGTTTCAACGCGAACAGATCATCTGGCCCGGCCCGGTCGAGCGACTGATGATAGGCGAGATCGGTTTCGATTTTTTGCTTCAATCCAAAGGCAAAAGCAGCAGTGAACAACGCGGTTGGTGGCGTGGCGGGGTGCCATTCCTCGCCTTCATGGGCACGCACCCAGCGGGCGATGGCGGCGAAATTCACCATCATCGAGATGCAGCCGTGATGGGCGAAGATGGGGTGCGACGCAAGCGGGGCGGCTGTGTATCCTTTGTCGGCGCAAAGCAAAAGCATTTTGTCGCTGCTGAGGGAACGCAGGCGTTTCAGGCAATCCAGGGCGGCGACAGGAATCGATATCGTGCGCGGCGCTTTGGATTTGAAACCATGCAGCAAATCATTGAGCGAGGGATCGGTGTAATGAAATTCCGTGATTTTTTCGCGGTGAAATTCGATCAGTGGGTCCGTTGATTCGCTCCGATGCAATGAGATCATTAATTGTTCAAAATGATTATTTTCGGCGTGAAACAAATCTTGCGGGATCGAATCGAACACGTAATTGGCGATGAACACCATGGGGTTTTTGGGAAGGGCGGGCGACAATGTGGTTTTGCCGACGTCCAGGTGAATAATTTCGTCATGTTCGAGATCAAAGCTGGCGAAATCAAGATTTCCCGTGCGGGTGCATGGTTGAAATTCGGCCCGTGCGCGCCATTGATCGATATGGCCGGGTGTGAGGTCTGTCATCACCAGCACCACGCGCAAATCGCGAAAAGCCGAACGGGCGAGGATGGCGTCGAGATGGCGGCGGAGATAATAAGAGAAACGGCCGGATCCGGCGCCCAGCTCGACGACATAAAACGGTTGCGCGCGATCGAGCGTGCCATCGGCATCAAGATCGCGCAAATAGCCCAGAATCATCTGCGCATAGGCGCGGGCGATCAACGGGTTGCTGGTGATATAGCTTGGCACCGGCCCCTGGCCCCAGGCGTTGACATCCTGCCGGGCGTAATATTCACGCTGCAATTGCCAGAGGCGGGATTGCGACAGCGGGCCGGGGGGATCGATGAGAGTGGTGGACATGGGCATCCTTTTTGGATGGGGTCTGTCCATGATGGGGGGAGATGGTTAACAATCGGCAAAGCAATCCAGTTTTTCCTTGCCGCGGATGTTGCGGTGGCACGGCTGGATTGCTTCGCAAGCATTCGCAATGACTGCGGAGAGAGTGGTGTCTGAAATGGTGGGTGATAGGACCCACCCTACAAGTTAGTTGATGATGTTGCCGATTCGGACTTAAGTCATCAAAAGTTTTTTGCTTCTTTTTTACAAAAAAGAAGTTCCTTCCTTCCAACCGTCCTACGTATTCATCGCATCAAAGAAATCCTGATTGGTCTTGCTATACTTCAACTTATCCAACAGGAAATCCATCGAATCCTGCGCGCCCATTGGGTTGAGGATACGTCGCAGCACCCACATTTTCGACAAGGTTCCTTTATCCACCAGCAATTCTTCCTTGCGGGTGCCGGATTTGGTGATGTCGATCGAGGGGAAGGTGCGTTTATCGGAAAGTTTGCGATCCAGGATGACTTCCGAGTTGCCGGTGCCTTTGAATTCTTCAAAGATCACTTCGTCCATGCGGCTGCCGGTATCGATCAGGGCGGTGGCGATGATGGTGAGCGATCCGCCTTCCTCGATGTTGCGGGCGGCGCCGAAAAAGCGTTTCGGGCGTTGCAGGGCGTTGGCGTCCACGCCGCCGGTCAGCACCTTGCCCGACGAGGGGACGACGGTGTTATAGGCGCGGGCCAAACGTGTGATGCTATCCAGCAAGATCACCACGTCGCGTTTGTGTTCAACCAGGCGCTTGGCTTTTTCCAGCACCATTTCGGTCACTTGCACATGGCGGGTGGCGGGTTCGTCGAAGGTCGAGGCGACGACTTCGCCTTTGACGCTGCGCGACATGTCGGTGACTTCCTCGGGGCGTTCATCGATCAGCAGCACGATCAGGAACACTTCCGGGTGGTTGGCGGCGATGGCGGTGGCGATATTTTGCAGCATCACGGTTTTGCCCGTGCGCGGCGGCGCCACGATCAGGGCGCGCTGGCCTTTGCCGATCGGGGTGATCAGATCCAGCACGCGCAGGGTGAAATCCTTGCTGGCCGATTTGGCCACGGATTGGAAGTTTTCCACTTCCATCTTCAGTTTTTCGTCGGGGTAAAGCGGCGTGAGATTGTCGAAATTGATGCGGTGGCGCACCTGCTCGGGCGCCTCGAAATTCACCGCGTCGATCTTGAGCATGGCGAAATAGCGTTCGCCGTCTTTGGGGGCGCGGATTTCGCCGGAAACCGTGTCGCCGGTGCGCAGGCCATAGCGGCGGACTTGTTGCGGCGAGACGTAAATATCGTCGGGACCGGGCAGGTAATTCGATTCAGGGCTGCGCAGAAAGCCGAAGCCGTCGGGCAGGATTTCCAGCGTGCCATCGCCGTGGATGGCCTGGTCGTTTTCCGCCAGGGCTTTCAGGATGGCGAACATCATATCTTGCTTGCGCAAGGAAGATGCGTTTTCCACCTGAAGATTCTCGGCGATGTCGAGAAGATCGGCGGGAGATTTGGCCTTGAGATCGGCAAGATTCATCTGTGCAACCGCAGTAATGTAAAGGCGGGAAAGAACAGGCGCGGGATAGGGTGCGACACTGCCGGGCTCGGGATGAGTGGGCAGAACTGTTCCAAAGGAGGATGAGAATTGGCCCCATCAGAACGACGGCGGCCTTAATAGACGGCGGGAAGCTAGGCGTTGTCGGGAGGGGCGTCAAGGGGGGTATTAAGGCGGGGGGGAGGGCGTCACAGATTGGTGCAACAACTCCATCGCGAAATCGCGTGTGGCGAGTCGCACGGCGGCGCGGTCGCCGGGGAATTGGCGGCGGAAGGTCTGCACATCCCGGTCGCGCCGTGCCAGCCCGAAGCAGACCGTGCCGACAGGGTTTCTGGCACTGCCGCCGCCGGGTCCGGCGACGCCGGTCACACTCACCGCGATATCGGCGCGTGAGTGGACCAATGCACCTTGGGCCATGGCGGCGGCCACGGTTTCGGAAACCGCGCCATCGCGTGCGATCAATGCGGCGGACACTCCCAGCATGTCGGTTTTGGCCTGGTTGCTATAGGTGACAAAGCCGCGATCGAACACGTCGGACGATCCGGCGATATCGGTGATGGCCGCGGCGATCATGCCGCCGGTGCAGCTTTCGGCGGTGGCCAGCATCCAGTGACGGGCGCGCAGGCGGGCGATCAGGTCGCGGATCATGGCAAATATCCCAAGTGGCGGGCGGCAAGCAGGATCAGGGCAGCGGCGGCGCCGGCGAACAGATCGTCCGCCATAATGCCGAACGCGCCGCGCTGGCGGTCGATGCAGCCGATCGGGCCGGGTTTGGCGATGTCGAACAGGCGAAACAACACGAACGCGGCGGCGACGCCTTGCCACGTAAAATGCCCCAGCGTGGTCATGGCCAGAAACTGTCCGGCGAATTCATCGATCACCACCCATCCGGGATCTTCATCGGCTGTTGCGACCCGCGGCACGGCCCAAAATCCGGCGGTGGTGGCGGCAAGGCAGGCGGGCCACAGCAAAACCGGTGCGAGCGCAAGCAATCCCGCGCCGATCAGCGCGGCGGCCAGTGAACCCGCCGTGCCGGGCGCCTTGGGGCTGCGGCCGCTGTAAAATCCCGAGGCGATGCAATGCGGCAGGTCGAAGCGCATCAGCGCGTGGCGTCCAATTGCGCAATCGGATAGCCGGCCGCGTGGCCGGTGCGGGCACGGTAGATCGTCAGATTCTCGGTGACGCGCTGCACATAATTGCGGGTTTCGCTGAACGGGATCTGTTCGATCCAATCGATCATGTCGGTGTTCTTGTCGGTGGTGGGATCGCCATATTGTTGCAGCCATTGCGCCACCCGTTCGGGGCCGGCGTTATAGGCGGCGGCGGCAAACGGCACGGTCTGGTCGAAATGATCCATCAATTGCTGTAAATAGACGCTGCCGAGTTCCAGATTGAGCGACGGGTCTTGCGTCAGCGCCGCGATGCGCAAATGGCGGATCTTGAGATGACGCGCCAGTGCGCGGGCGGTGTCGGGCATCAATTGCATCAGCCCGATGGCTCCCACCGGGCTTTGCGCGTCGGGGTTGAAATTGCTTTCCTGGCGGGCGATGGCAAGGGTGAAGGCGGGGTCGAAATTGTCCAAATTCGGTGGAGTGATGGGGGTGGGCCAGCCCAGATCGGGCATCAGCACGCCTTGCACGGCGGCCTGGCGGGCGATGGCCAAAGCCTGATCAGGCAGACCCAGCGTGTTGGCAAGATAGGCGGCGGCCACTTTGGAGGAAGGATCGGTGGCGGTGGCGGCCAGACGTTGCAAAAAGATGCGCGCCAGCTTGTTGTTGCCTTGATCGACCAGAATTTGTGCCGCACGCGCCATTTCGGTGCCGGCCAGGGCGTTGGCGCGGATGATATTAACCGCCGGATCATGCATCGCGTTGATGCGGGCGGCCAGATCCGCGTCGCTGTAATGCAGCGCCTTGACCGCCAATTGGCCGTAATAGGCATAGGGATATTGGGCGGCGTCGAGATATTGCGCCCGCGCGTTGCCGTCGTCGCCTTTCGCGGCGTAGGCGCGGCCCAGCCAATAATGGGCGCGGGCGAGGGTGATCACGGCATCCGAATTAAGGGCCAGATTGTTGAAATGGCCGATGGCGATGTCGGGTTCGGAAAGTTTGCGCAGGGCGATCCAGCCGGCCAGAAATTCGGCATCGACGATCCTGTCGGGTGGCAGCGCGCCGGGGGCTTTGACCAGATCATAGGCGTCGGCGGCGTCGCTGTCGGCCATCAGGGCGCGGGCGAGTTGGTTGCGCGCGTTCCAGAAATCGCCAAGGCGGTGCAAAGCGGCGTCCTGCGCCGCCGGGCCGTTTTGCCGCCACAGCGCGAGCGCGCCTTTGTCGTCGCCCGCGTGCAGCAGGTTGCTCATCCAGGCAAGGAACAACGATGGGTCGGTTTGATCGGACACCGGCAAGGCGGCCGCGAGTTCGGTGGCGTCGGGGTCGTTTTGGCGGAAGGCGAGCAGCACGCTGGCCAACCGGCGTTGCGCCGTGCCCAGACGGGCCAATTGGCGGGCGGCGCGTTTCGGGTTTTCCGACAACAGCCGCGCATAACGCTGCCACTCGGCCGCGGGCGTGATCATGCCGCCGAATTGTTGCAGAAAATCAGCGGCCAGTGTGGGATCGTCATAGCCACGCGCCCATGCCGCGGAGGCATCGCGGGCGGCGCGGACCGGTTCCGCGGATTCCGCGGCGGCGCAACGGGCCAGCGTGCCGGCTTGCTGGGCGTTGATGTCATGGCAGGCGTCGAGCAGGCTGGTGGGGTCGGTGATGGCCGACATGGCCTCCTCGCGGCGTTGGGCAAGCAGGTTTTGCTGCGGCCAATCCGGGTTTTGCGCCATGAAGCCGGAAATTTCGTTGTAAGTGCCGCCGCCCGGCTCCAGCAACCGTTGATAGAGTTCCAGCTTGGCGGCGATGTTGCTGGCGGCGACGGTGCTCGATGTCATCGTCGTGGTTGTCACCGTTCGGGTCGTCACCGTTCGGGTGGTCACCGGACGGGTTCGGGCGTGAACCGGCGTCATCGCCGGGGCGATGAGCGAGAAAATCAGTGGCAGAGTGATTCTTGAAGCGCGCATGGCAGTGTTCTAGCGCGGATGCTCTTGCGGGGCACTAGTTACGTGCTTAGTTTCCCCCTCTTTGCTGCGCTTGGGGATAAAAAAATGTTCAGAGGCTCTTTGGTCGCATTGGTGACCCCCACGCGGGAAGACGGCAGTGTGGATGATTCCGAACTGGCGCGCTTCGTGGAGTGGCACATCGCGCAGGGCACGCAGGGTTTGATTTCGGTCGGCACCACCGGCGAAAGCCCCACGCTTTCGCACGAAGAACACAAGCGGGTGGTGGAAATCACCGTGGAAGCGGCCGCCAGGCGCGTGCCGGTGATCGCCGGGGCGGGTTCCAACAGCACCAGCGAGGCCATCAGCCTGGCGCGTCATGCCAGGCAGGCCGGGGCGGACGGCACCCTGGTCGTCACGCCCTATTATAACAAGCCGACGCAGGAAGGTTTGTTCCTGCATTACAGCGCGATTGCCGATGCGGTCGATCTGCCGCTGATCATCTATAATATCCCGTCGCGCAGCGTGGTGGATATGAGCGTGGAAACCATGGCGCGTCTGGCCAAACATCCCAACATCGTGGGCGTCAAGGACGCCACGGCGAATCTTGCCCGTCCGTTGCACACGCGCGCGGCCTGCGGCGAGGATTTCATCATGCTCTCGGGCGAGGATCACACGGCGCTGGCGTTCAATGCCGCGGGCGGGGTGGGTTGCATTTCGGTCACCGCCAACGTGGCGCCCGCTTTGCTGGCGGCGATGCAGAACGCCTGGGCCGCCGGCAACATCGCCGAGGCGATGGCGATACAAAATCGTCTGCTGCCATTGCACGATGCGATGTTTGTGGAAACCAATCCGGCGCCGGTCAAATTGGGCGTATCGCTGCTGGGCTTCACCGCCGAGCGTTGCCGCTTGCCGTTGGCGCCGATGGCGCAGGCCAGCAAGGACCGCGTGGCGGCGGCCATGCGCGCTTTGGGGTTGATCTGATCCCGTGGCCGAAAAGAAGAAAAATTCGCTGATCTCGCACGGCATTGCGGCGCAAAACCGCAAGGCCCGTTTTGATTACACCATCAAGGACACCACGGAAGCCGGGCTGGTGCTGAAAGGCCCTGAAGTGAAATCGCTGCGCCACGGCCGCGCCACCCTGACCGAAGCCTGGGCAGGCGAACGCGAGGGCGAGCTGTTTTTGTTCAATTGCTACATCCCGGAATATCAAGGCGGCGTGCTGTCACGCTTCGAGCCGCGCGCGCCGCGCAAATTATTGCTGAAGAGCAAGGAGATCGTACGGCTGCTCTCGGCGGTAGCGCGTCAGGGCGTCACCCTGGTGCCGCTCGACATTCACTTCAATGAGCGCGGTCTGGCCAAGGTCACGCTGGGCGTGGGCGAGGGGCGGAACAAGGCGGACAAACGCCATGCCATCGCGGATCGGGATTGGGCGCGGGACAAGCAGCGGTTGATGCGGGATAAGGGATAATAAATAAAATCAATAAGTTAGTATAAAGCAGGGATCTTCTTTTTTGAAAAAAAGAAGCAAAAAACTTTTATTAATTTTATACCTGCGTAAATTATCCAATTTGTGCTGCAACGAAATCGAATAAAAAGTTTTTTGCTTCTTTTTTTCAAAAAAGAAGTTTCTTACTTAATCTTGCTCATCTCCTCAGGAGGCTCTCATGTCGGACTCCGCAATATCTCCCAAACTGGCGCTGATCACCGGCGCCAGCCGTGGTCTTGGTCGCAACACGGCGATCAGTCTGGCCAGGAAGGGCGTCGATAGCATCATCACCTATCATTCCAACCACGCCGAGGCCGAGGCCACCGTGGCGGCGATTGCCGAATTGGGGCGCACCGCGGTGGCGTTGCAGCTCGATTGCGGCGATGTGGCCTCGTTCGGCGATTTTGTGGCCCAACTGCGGCAGGCGCTGCGAGAAGGCTGGGGGCAGGAACATTTCGATTATCTGGTCAACAACGCCGGAACCGGCCACCACGCCGCATTTGCCGATACCACCGAAGCCAATTTCGATCGTCTGGTGAATATTCACTTCAAGGGCGTGTATTTCCTGACCCAAAGGCTGCTGCCGCTGATCGTCGATGGTGGGCGTATCGTCAATATATCCAGCGGTCTGGTGCGTTTTGCGCTGCCCGGCATGTCGGCCTATGCCGCCATGAAGGGCGCGGTCGAAGTGCTGACCCGCTATCTGGCCAAGGAACTGGGGGAGCGCGGCATCACCGCCAACACAGTGGCGCCCGGGGCCATCGAAACCGACTTTGGCGGTGGCCGCGTGCGCGACGACCCCGAAACCAACCGGGACATCGCGGCGCAAACGGCGCTGGGACGGGTGGGTGTGGCGGATGACATCGGCCCGATGATCGCGGCGCTGCTGTCGGATGACAATCGTTGGGTGAACGCCCAGCGGATCGAGGTTTCCGGCGGGGCGTATCTATAGATTTGACGGTGCTATGGATTTGACGGTGCTATCCGAATCGCTTGGCCTGCCGTGTCGCCAGCCACCAGCCCGCGCCGCCGGCGACGGGGGCGGCGGGGAGGATGAACAACAGGCCGATCGGCTGGCCGTTGCCGGCCAAGGACAGGCCCAGCCCCAACAGCAGGCCGCCGACCAATGCGCCGGTGACGGCGGAAGATACGCCAAGCCAGATGATATCGCTGCGTTTGATGAGGTCGTTCTGCATTTGCCGGGTACTCGTTGGGGTGATCTAATTGACATCGACGCAAGAGCAGACTAGAAGCCCCCCCCATTGCCGGGAACGTGGACGGTCGGAATGCGATCGCGCCCGCCCTTGTTTAACCACAGGGGCCTACCGGTGCAACAAGCCAGAACTGGAACAATCCAGGCGGCGCAGAATAAAGGAACGGGCGCATGACGAAGCGCGCGGAAAGTAAGTACAAGATCAATCGCCGTTTGGGCGTTAATCTTTGGGGTCGCGCGAAGTCGCCGATCAACAAGCGCGAATACGGTCCCGGCCAGCACGGCCAGCGCCGCAAGCAAAAGCCGACCGATTTCGGCATTCAGTTGATGGCCAAGCAGAAGCTCAAGGGCTACTACGGCAACATCGGCGAGAAGCAGTTTCGCAAATATTATGAAGAAGCCGTGCGCCGCAAGGGCGATACCGGCGAGAACTTCATCGAGATCCTGGAGCGTCGCCTCGACGCCGTGATCTATCGCTTGAAATTCGCGCTCACCCCGTTTGCCGCGCGCCAGTTCATCAACCATGGTCACATCACCGTCAATGGCAAGAAGGTGAACATCCCTTCGTTCCAGGTGCGCGACAATGACGTGATCGAAGTGCGCGAGAAGTCCAAGCAATTGGTGTGCGTGCTCGACGCTTCGCAAAATGGCGAACGCGACGTGCCGGAATATGTGGAAGTGGATCACCGCGCGATGAAGGGCCGTTTTGTACGCGCCCCGAAATTCGCCGATGTGCCCTATCCTGTGCAGATGGAACCGAACCTGGTCGTCGAATTTTATTCGCGCTGAGTCTTGGTGGAATTTGTTTGCGAAACGCCGGGCAGTCATGTCCCGGCGTTTTGTGTTTTTCAGGAGCTCCTCCCATGACCGAGTTGGTCGATGAAATTGCCCGTCGCCGGACGTTTGCGATCATCTCGCATCCTGACGCGGGCAAGACGACGCTGACGGAACGTTTGTTGCGCCTGGGTGGGGCGATTCAATTGGCCGGCAATGTGCGCGCCAAGGGCGAGCGCCGGCGCACGCGGTCGGATTGGATGGGCATCGAGCGCGATCGCGGCATTTCGGTGGTAACGTCGGTGATGACGTTCGAGCACAAGGGCTGCGTGTTCAATCTGCTCGATACGCCGGGACATGAAGACTTTTCCGAGGACACCTATCGCACGCTGACCGCGGTGGACAGCGCGGTGATGGTGATCGACGCCGCCAAGGGGATCGAGGCGCGGACTCGCAAATTATTTGAAATTTGCCGGATGCGCGACATACCCATTATCACCTTCATCAACAAGATGGACCGCGAAAGCCGCGACCCGTTCGATTTGCTCGACGAAGTGGCCAGCGGGCTGGCGCTCGATACCACGCCCTTGACCTGGCCGGTGGGGCGGGCTGCCGAATTTGTGGGCACATATGATTTGCGTGATGGGGATATGCGCCTGAAAGCCGATCTGGCGCCGGGCGATGCGCGGCTGGCGGCTTTGGCGGAAGAACTGGAACTGGTGCGCGGCGTGTTGCCCCCGTTTGACCGCGAGTCGTTCATGGCGGGGCATATGACGCCGGTGTTTTTCGGCTCGGCGATGAAAGAGATCGGCGTCGAGGATTTGCTGGATGCTTTGGCCTCGTTCGGGCCGATGCCGCGCGACCAGGAAGCCGATACACGGGTGGTCGAGGCGACCGAGGCGCGGCTTACCGCGCTGGTGTTCAAAATTCAGGCAAATATGGACCCGAATCACCGCGATCGCATCGCGTTTGCGCGGGTTTGCTCCGGCAAGCTCACACGCGGAATGCGGTTGAAGCAGGTGCGCACGGGCAAGCAGATCCCGCTTCATGCGCCGCAATTCTTCTTTGCACGCGACCGCGTGTTGGCCGAGGAGGCTTATGCGGGCGATGTGGTGGGGATTCCCAACCATGGCACGCTGCGAATCGGCGATACGCTGACCGACGAGGAAGATCTGAATTTCATTGGTGTGCCTCATTTTGCGCCAGAAATTTTGCGGCGTGTGCGTCTGGATGATGCAATGAAGGCCAAAAAGCTGCGTCAGGCGCTGCAGGAATTGGCAGAAGAGGGTGTTGTGCAGCTTTTTCGTCCAGCGGATGGCGCTTCTCCCATCGTTGGCGTGGTGGGCAGCCTGCAGTTGGATGTGCTGCAAGCACGCTTGATGGGGGAATACGGGGTTTCGATCGGCTTCGAGTCGGTGCAGTTCTCGTTGGCGCGTTGGGTGTTCGGCGAAAAACGTGATCTGGAGAAATTCCTGGAAGACCAACGCAACGCGATTGCGTTGGATGTGGATGGCGACCCGGTATTCCTTGCCACATCAGCGTTTATGATGCGCCGCACAATCGAAGCCAACCCAAGGTTGAGCTTTCGCGACATCAAAGACTTCCGCGTCGAGAAGCAAAATTGACGCTTGATCGTGGCATTTTAGCCACGGTTGCTCGCGATGAAGTTGTAAATCCGGCACTGATTTTCCAGGTTTGGCACGCCTCATGCAAGACACATGTGGTTAATCGCGGGTCTCTGTTGGGCCGCGCGGTCCCTTTGGTAAGTCAGCATAGGATAACCAGATGCTTCAGAATGCTCTTCACGCGGCTTCAGCCGGTCAGGTTTCGAAGGCCAAACGCGCCTACAGCGTTCTTCGCCTTTCCTTCGCCTGCGCGATGGCCTGTTTCACGTTGGGCGCGATCCAGGCCGCTCATGCGCAAAGCGCCCCCGCCGCTGCTCCGGCCACGCCGGCCGCTCCGGCCGATTGGACCAGCACCATCAAATACTCGGGCGAAATCGATGGCGGTATTTCGGGCAATGTCGATTCTCCCAAAAGCGGGTTGAATTTTGGTCAATCGACCACGGACCATGCCAATCAGGCGACGTTGAACGCGGTATTCGCCACCATCGAACGCGATCCCGACACCACCACCTCGACCTTTGATTGGGGTTTCAAGCTCCAGGGCGAATATGGTTCGGACGTGCGCTATAATCGTTATGTCGGCGAATTCAACAACCAAAGCAGCCGTTATATGGGCGAAGTCGCTCAGGCCTATTTGACCGCGCACATTGGCGGCTTGTTTGCCGGCGGCACGGACATCACGGTTGGTCAGTATGTCACCCCGCTGGGCGATGAAGTGATCGATCCGCGCGCCAATCCGTTTTATTCACACTCCTACATCTACTCCTATGGTCTGCCGGTGGTGCATACGGGCGGCTATGCGGTGTTGCATCCGGCGATTGCCGATATTTATGTCGGCATGGACAGCGGCGTGAACACCACCGTTGGCAACGGCGACAACAACGGCTCGGCTTCCTATATGTTCGGCCTTGGCAAGACCGTTGGCCCCGTCACGGTGTTGGCGTTGGTACATTTCGGGCCGGAAGATTATCACGACAACAAGCATGATCGCACCTATGCCGACGCCGTGATCACCTATAAGGCAACCACGGCGCTGACGCTGACCACCGAACTCGATTATGTGAATGACGCGCTTTACAAGGCCACCGCTTTTGGCGCGTCCGAATATGCGGGTTATGCGCTGAATGCCAACACCACGCTGAATGGCCGCATCGAAGTATTCGACGATGAGAACCACTTCTTCGTGGGCAATCCGCTGACCAACAATGCTCCGATTTTGGCGCAAGATGGCGGCGTGGCCCCTTATCTTGGCGCTTCCAAGGGCGTCACCTACGGCGAGTTGACACTCGGCGTGACCTATAACCCGCCCGGCTTGCCTGGCCCGTTGAGCACGCTGGAAATTCGTCCGGAAGTTCGTGTCGATACGGCGATGAATGGCGCCAAAGTGTTCAACACCGATAGCATGGGCGCCGGCGGCAAGGCAGATCAAGTGACCCTCGCCGCCGATTTGAATCTCTCGTTCTAATCGACGTTGCCGCATAAAAGAAAAGCCCGGTCATTTGACCGGGCTTTTTTTGTGCCGTCGGGTGATGGGATCTAAACCCGCTCCAACACGATGGCGATGCCCTGGCCCACGCCGATGCACATGGTGCACAGCGCATAACGACCGCCGGTTTCCTGCAATTGGCGCGTGGCGGTCAGGATCAGCCGTGCCCCGCTCATGCCCAGCGGGTGGCCGAGGGCGATGGCGCCGCCCAGCCGGTTGACGCGGGCGTCGTCGTCGCCAATGCCCAATTGCCGCAGCACCGCGAGCCCCTGCGCCGCGAACGCCTCGTTGAGTTCGATGATGGAAAGTTGATCCGCCTTCAGACCCGCCAGCGCCAGCGCCTTGCGCGAGGCATCGATCGGGCCGATGCCCATCAGGCGCGGTTCCACCCCCGCCGTGGCCATGGTGATGATCCTCGCCAGCGGGGTCAGACCTTGTTTCGTCGCCGCCGCTTCGGATGCCACGATCAAGGCGCAGGCCCCGTCGTTGACCCCCGAGGCATTGCCCGCCGTCACCGAACCACCCTTGCGGAACGGCGCCGGCAGGGCGGTCAGGGCTTCCAGAGTGGTATCGGCGCGGGCGTGTTCATCGTGCGAGAACAATGTGACCGCGCCCTTTTTGCCGGCCAGTTCCACCGGCATGATTTCGTCCGCCCGCCGTTGTGCCCCGGCCGCCGCCTTTTGCTGCGAGCGCCAGGCAAACAGATCCTGATCGGCGCGGCTGACGGCAAAGGTTTCCGCGACGTTTTCGGCCGTTTCCGGCATGCTGTCGATGCCGTATTTCGCTTTCATCACGGCGTTGACAAAGCGCCAGCCGATCGTCGTATCCTCGATGCTGGTGGTGCGCGAAAAAGCCGAAGTGGCCTTGGGCATCACGAACGGCGCGCGCGACATGCTCTCCACGCCGCCCGCCAGCATGAACGAGGTATCACCCGCGCGAATGGCGCGCGCGGCGGCGCCCACGGCTTCCATCCCGGAGCCGCACAGGCGGTTGACCGTGGACCCACCCACCGAGGACGGAATCCCCGCCAGCAACAGCGCCATGCGGGCGACATTGCGGTTGTCCTCGCCGGCCTGGTTGGCGCAACCCATCATCACGTCGTCGAGCGCCTGCCAATCCACGCCCGGATTGCGCGCCATCAAGGCCTTGATCGGCAAAGCGGCCAGATCATCGGTGCGCACATTGGCCAAGGATCCGGCATAGCGGCCGATGGGGGTGCGGATACCATCGCAAACAAATGCTTGAGTCATCGCCAGATTGCTCCATTCATCGGTGCGGTAGCGCGAAGTCACGCTTGGGGGACAAATTAAATATAAGTTAAATCAATAAGTTAAAGAAAGAGGAGAATCTTCTTTTTTGAAAAAAGAAGCAAAAAACTTTTATTAATTTTAGAGCCGCACAAATTATCCGGATTGTGCCGTAATAAAATCGAACAAAGTTTTTTTGCTTCTTTTTGTTCACAAAAAGAAGATTCTTCCCTCATGTTAGCTTATTGATTTTACTAATATTATTTTGATATGCTCGCTTTGGCCTTGAAAATAATCCGCGCGTCAACCGCCATGCATCCGTCGTTCAAGGCCAGGCAGGGGTTCAGATCCACCTGATCGACCTCGGGATGTTCGTCGAGCAGACGGCCCAGCGCCACCAGCGTTTCGGCAATGGCATCGACATTCATCCTGCCTTTGCCGCGAGCGCCGTCGATCAAAGCCGCGGGCAGCGTGTCCCGGATCAACGCGCGGGCTTCCACCACATCGAACGGCGCCAGCCGGAAGCCCACCCGCTTGAGCACTTCGACGTAAATGCCGCCCAGGCCGAACATGACCACCGGGCCGAACAGCTTGTCGCGGATCGCGCCCAGCACCAGTTCGGTCGCCGACGGCATCATTTTCTGCACCAGAACTTGCGGCTGGTGAATATTGGGCGCGGCTTTGCGGACGTTTTCGACCAATTGCGCGTAAGACCGTTCCAGCATGCTGTCGGAATTGACGCCGAGCATCACGCCGCCGATATCGGATTTGTGCAAAATCTGCGCCGACACCACCTTGAGCACGACCGGATAGCCGATCTTGTTCGCAACCTGCAACGCGCCTTCAAGCGTATCCACCAGATCGAACGGCGGTACATCGATGCCATATTGCCGGCACACGGCATAGGCCTCGGGTTCCAGCAGGCTGATTCGCCCCTCGTTAGACGCGCTGGAAATCAATTGCGCGGTGGGACCTTCGCTGCGGCGTGTTACCGGAGGCTTGGCGACCACCAACGCTTCGGTTGCCTGACGTGCGGCGTAGCCGGAAAGATTGGCTGCAATCCTGGCGACCGTGTCGGAATGATCGAACGTCGGCAGGCCCGCTTTTTCCAGACCCAGCCGCAATTCATTGGCGAAATCACCGAAGATGACGGCATTGAGCAGCGGCTTTTTGTCGCCGGTTTGGCCTTCATAGGCGTCCACCACCGCCTTTGCCAGCAACGCCTGATCATAGAACGCGCTGGGGCCCAGGATCTGGATCACCGCATCGACGTTCGGGTCTTTGAACAGCAGCGTCAGCGCCTGGTTGTGGAGCTGGTCGGAGTTGGTCGCGGTGAGGTCGATATAGCCGGGCGGGGAGCCGATATTGGCGGCGGAGGGTAGAATTTCTTTCAGCGCCGCATGGGTTTCGCGCGTGAACGGCGACATCTCGATGCCGTCGATCACGGAAATCTGATCGATGCACAAAGTTCCCGGACCGCCCATGTGGGTGAGCACGGCGAAGCGATTGCTGGCCGGGGTCGGCAGTTTGGAGAAGGCGCGCAGCGTGTCGCAAAATTCCGACGCCGTGTTGGCACGTATCAGCCCATATTGCTTGAACGCGCCATCATAGATGGCATCGGCCCCGGCGATGGCGCCGGTGTGGGAAAGGGCCGCCGCCGTTCCCAGTTCGCTGCGGCCGCTTTTCAGGACCACGATCGGTTTGGTCAACGAGACTTCGCGCGCGATCTCGAAAAAGCTGCGCGGGTCGGCAAGGCCTTCCAGATAGATGCCGATGACCTTGGTGGTGTCGTCGTTCTTGAGGAACATCAGCAATTCATCGATCTGCACGTCGGCCATGTTGCCGACGGAGACGAATTTATTGAGACCCACGCGGCCGTTGGTGCCGGACGCGAACAGGAATGCATTGCCGAAGGCGCCGCTCTGGGTGAGGATGCTGATGCCGCCGCTTGGATAATGCCCGATGTCGAAATTGCTGTTGAACCCGCTCGCGGTGTCGATGACGCCGACGCAATTCGGGCCGATGAGGCGGATGGAAGCCGAGCGCAGGGTATCGATCAGCTCTTTTTCCCGCTGGCTGCCCTCGGCGGTTGGTACCTCGCCGAAGCCTGCCGACATGCACAGCACCGCCCCGACGTCGTTGAATTTTTTCTTTCTCTCGACAAGCTCTTGCGCCACCGCCAAGGTCCGTTCGGCCGAAACGAGCAGCACGCAAAGTTCCACCGGCTCTTGGATGTCAAGCACGCTTTTGTAGCATGGCAGACCGAGGATGGTCGGCTCGCGCGGATTGACGGGGAAAATCTTGCCGCGATAGCCCATCGCAATCATGTTGCGAATGACACTGTATCCCGGTTTTTTTGGATCCGTGGTAGCGCCCACGACGGCAACGCTTTTTGGATTAAAAAAGACGTTCAATGCTGAAACATCTTGCATCATTACACTCCCGAAGCCTGTGGCCCGCGTCGATGGGGCCGATAACGCCAAACGTTCAGCCGCCTCTCGTGGTCATGACATCGTCTTAACAGAGAGGCAGGCTGACGCCGTGGTGCGAATTGTTCTTAGGCTTAACCCGTAAAGGCGTTCAGCCCGGTCATGGCGCGACCAAGGATGAGGGCATGCACATCGTGCGTGCCTTCATAGGTGTTGACCGCTTCCAGGTTCATGACATGGCGGATGACATGGAATTCGTCGGAAATGCCGTTGCCGCCGTGCATGTCGCGGGAGACGCGGGCGATGTCGAGCGCCTTGCCGCAATTGTTGCGCTTGATCATCGAGATCATTTCGGGCGCCATCTCGCCGCTGTCGAACAGGCGGCCAACCCGCAAGCAAGCATGCAAACCAAGGGTGATTTCGGTCTGCATATTGACCAATTTCAATTGGATCAACTGGTTATTGGCCAATGGGCGGCCAAATTGCTTGCGATCCAGCGTGTAGGTGCGGGCGGCATGCCAGCAATATTCGGCGGCGCCCATCACGCCCCAGGCAATGCCGTAACGCGCGCGGTTGAGACAGCCGAACGGTCCTTTCAGGCCTTGCACGTTGGGCAGCAAATTTTCTTCGGGCACGAACACGTCTTCCATCACGATCTCGCCCGTGATCGAGGCGCGCAGGCTGAATTTGCCTTCGATTTTGGGGGCGGACAGGCCCTTCATGCCCTTTTCCAGGATGAAGCCGCGGATGACCCCGTCTTCGGTCTTGCCCCAAACGATGAACACGTCGGCGATGGGCGAATTGGTGATCCACATCTTGTTGCCCTTGAGCAACCAGCCGCCATCAACCTTCACCGCCCTGGTCCGCATGCTGCCGGGATCGGATCCGGCATCGGGCTCGGTGAGGCCAAAGCAGCCGATGATTTCGCCGGTCGCCAGCTTGGGCAGGTATTTCAGCCGCTGTTCCTCGGTGCCATAGGCATAGATCGGATGCATGACGAGGGAGGATTGCACGCTCATGGCCGAGCGATAGCCGGAATCAACCCGCTCGACCTCACGGGCGACAAGCCCGTAGGAGACATAATTGACGCCGGCGCAGCCATATTTTTCGGGAATTGTTGGGCCAAGGAAGCCTAATTCGCCCATTTCCGACATGATCTCGCGATCAAAATGCTCGTGCCGGTTGCCCATCAGGACACGCGGCATCAGTTTGTCTTGACAGTAGCTGTAGGCAGCATCCTGTACGGCCCGCTCGTCCTCGGTCAGGACGCCATCCAGCTTCAACGGGTCTTGCCACTGAAACGGGCTTGATTTTCCAGACATCACATAGCCTCCCGGCATAGGTTGTTTTGAGAGTCAACGACTTGGACGATCCGTGTGGTGCCTCTTCCCTGACGTTGGAAGCCCTCGACGGCAATCTTGGCTTTAGGCGGTTATAGCATTTTAGCGTTAGGCAATTATCGTATTACAGTACTCTAATGCCTAATACGTTAAACTTGGCATGATCGCGCGTCAAGGGGCGTGGTGCAAAAAGGATTGGGCAATTGGTTTGTTCCAATCGTCAAACTTCCGAAAATCGATTGGCACGATAGGACGTGCCCCCAAGAATCGCCTGCGTTCCATGGGCGGGACGATCACGGCAAGTCTGAATCGTGTCCCTGGACCAAAAATCCAGAGCCTGATCGGGGTTTTCAGGGTAAACTGTTCGGTTCCGCTTGCCCCGCGGGCAGCGGGCGGAGTTTTCGATAGCGCCGCCATCCTTTTGGCGTCAGCAGGGCGTGGGTGTAAAAATCGACGCCCTCGGCGACATATTCGTCAAGGTTGCATAATTCGTTCAGCCGCCAATATTTAAGCGCCCAGCTATGGGCGAACGTCACCAATTGATAAGTGACCAGTTCCACCTTCACCGGGCGGCAAAGTCCTTGGTCGATGCAATCCTGCAGGCAGGCGGCGATGAGTTGGTTGGTTGCCAACTCGTGCGCCTTGATCAGTTGGCGCCGATCGCCGGGCAGTGACTTGGTCGAGCGATAGGCCAGCAGAGTGGCCTCGCGGCGCTGATCGACCACCCGGCAATAGGCTTCGAGCGCGGCGAGAAAGCGGGCCAATGGATCGTTTAACCCCTCGATGGCCAGGGGAATTTCGCGTTTGTAGGAATCCAGCACGTCCAGCAGCGACAGCAGCAGGATGTCTTCCTTGTCGCTGAAATACTGATAGATCAGACCGCTGCTGACATCGGCCTTGCGTGCGATATCGATGATGGTGGTGTCGTTATATCCCTGGCGCGAGAACAACTCGACCGCCGCGGCAACGATCTGGCCGCGCCGCCGTTGGATCAAAGCCCCGTCGGTGACGTGACTTTTTACGTCCGCGCCGGAGGTCGGTGTCATGTCGCTCATGGGCGGCCCTCGCTCACATCAATTCGCCCCCGGCGACCAGAATGCTCTGGCCGGTGACCGATGCCGAGGCCGGCAGGCACAGCCAGGCCACCGCCTCGGCGACCTCAAACGGCTCGATCAGGCGCCCCTGCGGATTATGAGAGACCAGATCGGCCAACGCCGCGGTGCGATCGCGGCCTGTCTTGGCGGCGATATTGTCCAAGGCGTCGCCGACGATATCGGTATTGGTGTATCCGGGGCACACCGCATTGACGGTAATCGGGGTTTTGGCGAATTCCTGCGCCAGGGCACGGGTCAGACCGATCAGGCCGTGTTTTGCCGCGCAATAGGCGGCGATGTAGGGGTAGCCGCTGAGACCCGCGGTGGAAGCCACATTCACCACGCGCCCGAAACCGCCATCGGTCATGCCCTTTACGACCTGGCGGATGCACAGAAAGGCGCCCGTCAGATCCGTGCTCAAAACGTCTTGCCATAGGGTAAGATCGGTTTTGGCGAATGGCGCGGCACGGGCGATGCCGGCATTATTGACCAGAATGGCAGGCGCCCCAAACCGCTCGCCGGCCGATCGAAAAGCCGCGGCGATCAGTTCCGGATCGGTCACGTCGAGCCGTTCGCCGCGTACTTTGGCGCCCAACCGTTCGCTCAATTCCGCCGCCCGCTCGTTCAGGGTCGATTGACTGCGTCCCATGATGGTGACGTTCGCCCCCAACCGCGCCAGCGTTTCGGCGATCGCCAAACCGATGCCGCGGCTGCCGCCGGTGACAATGGCGTGCCGGTCGGCCAGTGGCCGATGATCGGCGATTCCCTTGGCGGCGGTGTTGGACATGTGTGCTCCGGGGTTAGGAGAGGATTCAAGGTAAATAAATCAACAAGTTATAGAAAGGGCAGAATCTTCTTTTCGTTCACAAAAAGAAGACGCCTTACTTAGATTAACCTACTGATTTTACGAATATTATACTTGAATCGCTCTCTACTCTATCACTGTTGATGCAACTCCAGCACCTTGGCGGCGATGACGAGTCTCTGGATCTCGCTGGTGCCTTCGTAAATTCGCAGCGCCCTGATCTCGCGGTATAATTTTTCCACCGTGACGCCGCTGATCACGCCAAGCCCGCCAAAGATCTGGACGGCCTGATCGATCACCTGCTGGCCGGATTCGGTGGCGAAGAGTTTCGCCATCGAGGCTTCGCGGGTCACGCGGCCGCCGCCGGTGCTGTCGCGGGTCCAGGCGGCGCGATAGATCAACAGGGCAGCGGCATCGATCGCCACCGCCATGTCGGCGATCTTGGCCTGAATCAGTTGAAAATCGACCAGACGGCTGCCGAAGGCGCGGCGCACCACGGCGCGGCTGACTGCTTCATCCATCGCCCGGCGGGCAAAGCCGAGCGCCGCCGCACCCACGGTGGAACGAAACACGTCGAGCACCGACATGGCAATCTTAAACCCGTCGCCGGGCTTGCCCAGCATCGTCGAGGCGGGAACCCGGCACCCTTCGAGTTTCAGCGAGCCCAGCGGATGCGGCGCGATCACGTCGATGCGTTCGGACACCGAAAGGCCGGGCGTGCCCGCGTCCACGATGAAAGCCACCAGATTGCGCGCCCCGGGTTCGTCGCCCAGGCGTGCGAACACGGTGTAGAAATCCGCCAGACCGGCATTGGAAATCCAGGTCTTGGCGCCGTCGATGACATAATGATCGCCATCCTTGACCGCCCGCGTTGTCATCGCGCCCACATCCGATCCGGCGTCGGCTTCCGAGATGGCAAAGGCGGCGATGGCTTCCCCGCTGCCGACCCGTGGCAGGTAGGCC
>JAJZHU010000178.1 GCA_021798375.1 Pseudomonadota bacterium
AGGCCAGGGAGCAATTCATTAGAATGGCCTTGCCCTCGCTTGCCGAAGGCGCGCGGGCGATGGTGGCGTTCGAGCGTATGCACCCGGCCGATTGCGCGTTGGTCACCTATGAGCGGATGCAGGCGGATCCGGCGCCCGAATTGGCGCGGTTGTTTCGTCTGCTGGGGGTTTCCGATCGCGCCGATGTGGTTGCCGATTGCATCGAAAAATTTCGTTTCCAAACCCAAACCGGCGGGCGCCCGGCCGGGCAGGAGATGCGTGGCGCGTTTTTGCGCAAAGGCGTGGTGGGCGATTGGCGGGAGATTTTTTCGGACGATCTAAACAGGATTATTCTGGCCGAGCTTGGGTGGATGTATCCAATTTTCGCCTGGGAAACATGATTCGAAACCGATGAAGGAGTGTAATGCGATGATTTTAAGCGAAATTATTGGGCGGGTTGGGGTGATCAGGTTGAACCGGCCCGAGGTGATGAATGCGCTGTGCGATCGGTTGATGGCCGATTTGGGCGCTCAATTATTGGCGTACGACGCCGATCCGGCCGTGGGAGCGATGGTGATCACGGGGTCCGACAAGGCCTTTGCCGCCGGCGCCGACATCAAGGAGATGAAGGATCGCACGTTTCCTGAAACATTGCTGCATGATTTCATCGCGCCCTGGGAAACCATTTTGCAGGTGAAAAAGCCGGTGATCGCCGCCGTGGCGGGGGTTGCGCTGGGCGGTGGCTGCGAGCTTGCGATGATGACCGATTTTATTCTGGCGGCGGACAATGCCAAATTCGGCCAGCCGGAGATCAATCTGGGGGTTATTCCGGGGGCCGGCGGCACGCAGCGTCTGACCCGTGCGCTGGGCAAGGCGCGGTCGATGGAGATGATCCTGACCGGGCGGCTGATGGGGGCCGAGGAGGCGTTGGCGGCCCATCTGGTGGCGCGCGTGGTGCCTTTGGCGGATTTGCAGGCGGAAGCGCTGAAGACGGCCGAGAAAATCGCCAGTCTTTCGCCGGTGGCGGTGCAGATGGCCAAAAAGGCGGTGAATTTGGCGTTCGAATCGCATCTTTCGGAAGGCGTGCGCTCGGAGCGGGTGCTGTTCCTGTCGTTGTTCGGCACCAAGCATCAGCAAGAAGGCATGGCGGCGTTCGTGGAAAAGCGAAAAGCGCGCTTCGAGTGAGGCGTGCCCTCCATAGTTAATGACTCTTGTTGTTGACATGGGGGGCGGGCGGCACTAGAACGCCGGACTTCCCTCGCTGTCCAGCTTGGCTGTGCGGCGGGATTTTTTCAACAAGCTTCGGCTTTCGACCAATAGAGAATCATGGCGAATATCGCATCCGCGCAGAAGCGCATCCGTCAGACCGAGAAGCGCACCGCTCGCAACGCTGCTCGCAAGTCCCGCGTACGGACCTTCGTTAAAAAGGTCGAAGCCGCCATTGCGACTGGCAACAAGGAAGCTGCCAATTTGGCATTGCGTGAAGCGCAACCCGAAATGCAGCGCGCGGTGATCAAGGGCGTGGCTCATC
Source organism: Pseudomonadota bacterium (assembly GCA_021798375.1). Taxonomy (GTDB): domain Bacteria; phylum Pseudomonadota; class Alphaproteobacteria; order Acetobacterales; family Acetobacteraceae; genus JAJZHU01. Next base: position 1,511 of record JAJZHU010000178.1, read on the forward strand.
TGAACACTGTCGCCCGCAAGATCTCGCGTTTGTCGGCCCGCATCAAGTCGCTGGGCTGATTTTCCGCGCAATAGCCCAAGGCGCGCAGTGATGTGCGTTCGGGTTGTTGGGGGATATAAAATACGGCTACACAGCAACGCTCGGTTCTGAGAAGAACTGGCGTTGTTTTTGTTTTGCAGCCGTATCTATTGATGAAGAATCAAGTTTTTATCGTAAGTAATTGATCTGATGAATTTCGTGGCTTCGTTTGTATGCCATGAGTTTATTAATGTTCTGGGCCGAGTTGTTACTTGTGTTAGTGACCGGGTCGCCATAGATTTGTCATCTGGGACGTGAAGCGTGAAATTTCCTCGGCGCTCGGCGCATTTGGGTGAGGGTTTTTTGTGTGATTGGCCCAGTGGTTTTGCATCGTGCGATGCGGTTCGTGCGGCAATTTTCTGATTGGGCTGGTTTCAGGTGGCGGCTTGACGTTGGGTGGCTTGTTTCTGGCGCCCGGCTTGAGTCGGCTTTGGAGTTTTAGAGTGGCGATTGACAGCAACATCGATTCGAATTTTGGCGAGAGCGACGAGCTTGCATCGTCGCTTGCCGAAAATGATTTGCAGGCATTGGCGTCGGTATGGGCGCGGGTGCGGACACGATTGCAAGCCGAAGTCGGCGATGTGGAATACCGAACATGGTTGCGACAGATGACGCTGGCCGGCTGCGATGGCGACGAGGTAACGTTGCATCTGCCGACGCGGTTTTTGCGCGATTGGGTGCGGTCGCATTATGGCGACCGGTTGGTGGAGATGTTCCGCGCCGAAGATCGCAATCTGCGTCATGTCGAAATTCGTGTGGGGACGGCGACGCCTGGGCTGAACGACGGCGAGGCCGCGCCAAAGCTGCCGGAAAAGGCCGCCGCACGATCGCGGCCGGTGGAGACCAAGGCCGAAGTCAAGGCCGATCCGCGCGCCGATCTGATCGCGCCGTTGGATCGCCGTTTCACCTTCGATAATTTCATCGTTGGCAAGCCTAACGAATTTGCTCATGCCTGCGCACGCCGGGTGGCCGAACATCCCGCCAGCCAGGGGTTTAATCCGCTGTTTTTATATGGCGGCGTGGGCTTGGGCAAAACCCATCTGATGCATTCGATCGCCTGGGAAGTGTCGCGTCCGCGCGCCGATGGGTCGTCGGCTTCGGTGGCTTACATGTCGGCCGAAAAATTCATGTATCGGTTTATTTCGGCTATTCGCAATCAACAAACCATCGAATTCAAAGAGCAGTTGCGCAGTGTCGATGTATTGATGATCGATGATTTGCAATTCCTGATTGGCAAAGATAACACCCAGGAAGAATTTTTCTATACGTTCAATGCGTTGGTTGATGCGGGCAAGCAAATTGTTGTTTCGGCCGATCAGTCGCCTTCGGATTTGTCGGGATTGGAGGCGCGGCTGCGCACGCGGTTGGGGTGCGGGATGGTGGCGGATATTCATGCCACCACGTTCGAATTGCGCATTTCGATCCTGGAAGCCAAGGCGCAGATGGCGAGTGTGAAAATCGGACCGAAAGTTCTGGAGTTTCTGGCCCATAAGATCACCAGCAACGTGCGCGAATTAGAGGGGGCGCTGAATCGTTTGATCGCGCAAGCCAATTTGTTCGGGCGCGCGGTGACGCTGGAATCCACCCAGGAAGTGTTGCACGATATTCTGAAGGCCTATGACCGGCGGGTTTCGATCGAGGAAATCCAGAAGAAAGTGGCCGAGAAATTCAATATTCGCCTCACCGATATGTCCTCCGCCCGGCGCGCGCGCCAGGTGGCGCGGCCGCGGCAGGTGGCAATGTATCTGGCCAAACAATTGACCAGCCGTTCCTTGCCCGAAATCGGCCGCATGTTCGGCAATCGCGATCACACCACCGTGATGCACGCGGTAAGCCGGATTACCGAATTGATGGGCGTTGACGCGAGCTTTGCCGAGGAAGTGGATTTGTTGCGGAAGATGTTGGAGAGCTGAGGGATAAAGACAAGGCCGGGATTTTGTCCTGGCCTTATCTTTTTTTCTTAGGCGTTCCCAACCTGCTCCGTACGGCGGGATTGCCACAGTGCGACGAAATCGATCGGTTGCAGCATCACCGGCGGGAAGCCGCTTTCGCGGGTGATGTCGGCCAGGATGTTGCGGGCAAAGGGGAACAGCAGGCGCGGGCATTCGATCAGCAGCACGGGCTCCACGTTTTCGGGTGCGATGCCGGTGAGGGTGAACAGGCCGGCGTAGGCGAGTTCGGCCAGGAACACATTGCGTGGCTTGGCGTTTTCATCCTGGGCGAGTTCGGTGGCTTCGGCGCGGATGGAGAGGGTGACTTCGTACACCGCCGGGGTTTCCTCGACGCGCTTGACCTGCACGTCGAGATTGAGCGCGATTTGTGGCTGGCTGCGCAGGGTGCCATAGATGGCCGGCGCGCCGGGGACTTCGAACGAGAGGTCCTTTACATATTGCAGGTTCACCGCGAGGGGGGGCTGGTGCGGGGCTTCGGTCTCGGACATGTCCGTCTCCATCGATGCGTAATGACTTGCGGGGGTTCATTCCCGTTCGACGTTGCGCGTAGCATGGCGGCGGGCGCAGGGCCAGGGCAGGGCGGAGGAGAATTTCAGTTTTGGCGGTTCCATCGATTTATTTGTCGTTTGGGGGATGGAAACAAAAGGCCGGAGGGGGCAGATTCGGCGGCGAGATTAAGTTCATGGGAGATCTTTGATGAGCGGCGAGCCAAGAGAGCTTTTGATGGCGCGTTACGGGGCGGATTTGATGGAACCGCGGGTTTGGAGCCAGGTGATCGAATCACAGCTCCAGCATCGTTCGGTGCGGGCCTATCTGCCCGAGGCTTTGCCCGCGGGCACGTTGGAAATTTTGGTGGCGGCGGCGCAATCGGCGCCTTCGTCGTCGAATTTGCAGTTGTGGGATGTGGTGGCGGTCACCGATCAGGCGCGCAAGCAACGGCTTTCGATGTTGGCCGACGATCAGGCACATATTCGCAATGCGCCGTTGTTTTTGTTGTGGGTGGTGAATTTCTCCCGCGCCGAAGCCGTTGCCAAAGCCGCCGGGCGGGTGGTGGAGGGGCTGGAATATCTGGAAATGCTGGTCGTGGGGCTCGTCGATGTGGGGCTGGCGGCGCAAAATGCGATGGTGGCGGCCGAGTCCCTGGGCTTGGGCGGGGTCTATATCGGCGCCATGCGCGACCATGTGGACCAGGTGGCGGCCGAGATCGCGTTGCCGCCGGGCGCATTTGTGGCGTTCGGCATGTGCGTGGGCAAGCCCGATCCCGCGCGGCCGACCGCGGTGAAGCCGCGTTTGCCGCAGTCGGTGGTGTTGCACCACGAGCAGTTTCGTGCGCAAACGGATTTCGACGCGATCGCCGCCTATGACGAGCGGCTGACCGCATTTCAAAAATCGCAGGGCATGGCGGAAATCGGCTGGTCGCGGATGGTGACTTCGCGGTTGCGCGGGGCCGGATACATGAAGGGCCGCGAGCATTTGCGGGCGTTGCTGGCGGGATTGGGGTTCAAGCTGCGATGAGGGGATAAATTCGGGAGGAAGGAAGCTGCTTCCTCCCTATAGCATCGACAGCAACGATTCCTGCGATGGGTGTGGCGCGCTTTGGGCCTCGCGCCAGCCGAGTGCGCCCAACGCTTGGGTGATGGCGGGGCTCAGGCTGAGGGCACGGATGCGGGCGAGCCCTGGGATCAGTGCCGGGGGCAGCAGCCGCACGAAATTGCGGGCGGTTTCGGGCGAGTAGAACAAGGCGGCGGCGATTTCGCCCGCGGCGATGGCGGCGGCGGCGGCGGGGGGGAATGTGC